>JAOAPJ010000287.1 GCA_025462805.1 Acidobacteriaceae bacterium | reverse complement strand
CGGACCAGGTCGACATCTTCCATGTACATGAAGAAACGTTCGTCGAACAGACCTACCTGATCGATCACCGAATTTCTCAACATCAGAAAGCACCCGGAGAGCGTAGGCGGCTGCATGGGCTGGTCATAGTCGCGGTCGCGCAGCTCGTAGCGGTCCATCGCGGGCTGCAACAGCCGGCGCGCCAGCGACGGGCTGAAGCGGCGCATCAGCAGGTCCCAAGGGGCCGGCAGCCGCTTACACAGGTACTGGGTGGAACCGTCCGGATAGAGGATCTTCGGCATGATAACGCCGAGATCGACATGCTCATCCATCTCTCGGACCAGGCCCGCGACCACCTCCGGACCGAAGTGTACATCCGGGTTCAGCACCAGGTGATAGGGGCTCAGCAGGCGCAAGTGCTGGTAGGCAAGATTGTGTGCCTTGCCAAAGCCCAGGTTCCCCGGAGCGCGAAGGTAGCATGCTCCGAACTCGCTGGCCAGAGAAGCAACCGCGTCATCGCCGGCATTGTCCACCAGCATGAGCTGCGCACGGGCTGGCTGACATGCGAGACTCTCGACCGCACTGCGAAGCTGCGCCATCGAGTTGCGATAGGTGACGATCGCCGCAGTGAGATCCAGGCCGGGGGAGTTGGGATGGGAAGCGCTAGTCGATAGAGGGCTCAACGTCCGATGCGGCAGGCGCGAGCGCGCTTGCTATCCTGAATAGAGGATACTGGATTGCGGGCGCGCGGACAATGCGCGGTGTTCCTCAATAACTTAGTAGCCGGAGTTGCAACTTATTGCGCGTTCTGATCGACCTGACCCAGGTGCCGGTTGGCCGGATGGGAGTCGGCAGCTACGCGGAGAACCTGCTGCGGGAGTTCCGCAATGCACCTCCTGATCTCTCCTTGATGGCGGCGCTGCAGTCCGACGATCCGGCGCTCCGTGCCGCTCTCCCGGATCGGGTTCGGCCGCTGGTCATCCCGTCGCGCCTCTTCCGCCTGCTTCCAGCCCGTCTCCTGTTCGAGCAACTTGTGCTGCCCTGGCTCACCTGGCGGCACCGCATCGATGTCCTGCACTCCCTCCACTACTCACTGCCTCTTTTCGCTTGCCGGGCCAGGCGACTGGTCACCATGCATGACATGACAGGCTTTCTTTTGCCACATATGCATACCCCGGCCAAGGGGGCATACATGCGCGTCTTTATCCGGCAGGCGGTGCGTCGTGCCGACTTCCTGATCTTCGTGTCCGCATCTGCATTGGAAGACTGCCGCAAGTGGTTTGGCCTGGCGTTGCCGAACAGCGCCGTCGTCCACCACGGCAAGAGTGACGCATTTCACCCGGATGGATGCGAAGCGGCACTGGCCGCGGTTCGTCAACGGTATGAACTTCCAGAGCGGTATCTGCTCTATCTGGGCACGCTCGAGCCAAGAAAGAACGTGTCCCTGCTGCTGCGCGCCTTCGCCCAACTGGCCGCCCGGCATCCCGAGGCTCGCCTGGTGGTGGCGGGAAAAAAGGGCTGGCATTTCGAAGGGATCTTCGCGACGGCAGCAGAGCTGGGACTGGAAGAGCGCGTTCGTTTTGCCGGGTACATCGACGAGGCAGACAAGCCCGCCGTGATGCGGGGCGCGCTGCTGTTCGTATACCCCTCGCTGCACGAGGGCTTCGGAATCCCGGTCCTGGAGGCGATGGCCTCCGGCGTGCCCACCATCGCGGGGAACCGGACATCCATTCCGGAGATCGCCGGGGACGGTGCCCTGCTCATCGATCCCACGTCCCAGTCAGAACTGGCCGATGCGCTCGAACGCCTCTACACCGATCCTGGGGCGCGGTCGCAGCTCGCGGCGCGCGGTCTGGCGCAGGCCGCCCGGTTCTCCTGGAGAAAGACGGCCCAGGAGACCGCTGCGATCTACCGCCGAGTGGCTCGGCAGCAGCGGCTCTAGTCGGTTCCACGCTGCCGCTGACGGCGGCCGGTGCGCAAACGGCGCCAAAGCTCCTGCCGCGTCATGCGGGAGAATGTGGCGTCCGCAAACCGCCGCTGCCGCACCGTCCGGACCACCAGACGGAGCAGGTGCATCGCCCGCTCGACTGGGCCACGGCATAGATCGAGGAAGTCACCCTCCGCCGCAAGGTAGTTCGCATACCGGGCGGGCGACATACGCGCGTCGTAATCGAGCATCGCGATCTCATGTTCCAGCGCGAGATCATTCGCGATGCGGATCTGATACCCGCGGCGGTGCAAGCGATGGAACAGCTCGATATCCGAGTAGTCGAGCCAGAAGCGCGTGCTGTACCCGCCCACAGCACGAAGCGCCTCCACCTTTAACATGGTGCCGCTATTGGCAGCATAGATCGCGCGCGTCTCTGTGTAGGGAGCGGCGGCGCGCGGAAGCGGGACATGCCGGGCAAATCTCCACAGCCGTGGGGAGAGGAGAACATCTCCCGCTGTCAGCAGGGGGGCGACCGCGGCGATCGCGCGATGGCTCTCTGCCTCCTCTGCATGCTTTCGCATTCCGCTCAGGTACTCCGCAGTGACGGAGGTGTCATGATCCAGCAGCAGCAGCCAGCTTGCTCCGTGCTCGCATGCCAGGTCGACCGCACCGTTGTAGGCTGCCGCCACGCCGACATTGCGCGCGGCATGGTGGTAAGTGAAGGGAAACGGCAATGCAGGGCTATCGCTTGGTTGCGGGCTGTTGTCCCAGAGCAGCAGATCAAACGCATCCAACAGTGCCCGGTCTTCGGTGAAGGCCTGCTTCAGTCCCGCGATGGTCTTGAAATCAGTGAGCAACGAGTGGGCGAGCGATGTCCGATAAAGCACGACCACCATCAGGATCGGCGCTCTCCCTGTCATCTCTCGCTCTTAGCGGCAAGTATGGTGTCCGCACCGCCGGCTTTTTTTCGCCACTCCATCAACCGGGTTGTCCGGCCGCTTCGTAGACGCCTCAGCAGAGCGCTTCGCGTGGCGCTCTGGATGTCCCCGGGTTCATCGCGGGCATATTGGGTGATCATCCGCACCCCGAGCTGCAAAGTGTAAAGAGCGCGCTCCCACCAGGTGCCATAGAGATCAAAAAACGCTGACTCCGCCATGAGGAAGTTGCGAAAGTGGCCAATGGAGACTCGCTCACGATAGTTCAGCAGCGAAAAATGATGCTCGAGCTGCAACGACGCAAGCACGTAGATACGCCAGCCGTGAAGAAACAGTTCACGATGCAGCCAACTATCCAGATGATCCAGCCAGAAACATGGGTGGAAGCCACCGATCTCCTCGATGGCTTCCACTCTCAGGAGCGCGGCGGAGTTGAACGCACGCGCTTCGCGGGCGGGCACTCCCCCAAAATCCCGGGGGAGCGGCCGGGAACGGCCCACCCCCACATAAGCTGGCGACAGCAAGCGATCTCCCTCCGCAAGATGCGGCACAATCGCCCCAATACGCTGATCTTCCGAGGCTGCTGCGACACCAGGCCTGACGGCTGCGAAAAAATCCGGTGGAAGCGCCGTATCCTGATCCAGCGTGAGCAGCCACTCGCATCCTTCCTCCCGTGCCAGCGCCAGCCCTGCGCTATATGCGCCGAAGAGTCCGCGGTTCTCCGCCGCGCGGTGGTAGCGGAACCCTTCCGGAATAAGCGGCTCGATGAGTGTCGACAAAGGATCCGGAGTTGGGGAAGAGCTCGGAGTGTTGTCGTAGACGAGCACCCTGCACGCGACAAGATTCGTCTGCTTCAGGGCGGCGGCAAGTGTCGCGACGGTAACCGATTCGGATGGAGACTGGTGGTAGAGCACAACAACTGCGACGATTTGCACCGGTCCCGGCGATACCCCTCCAGCCACGTTGCGCCTAAGAACGCAGCCCGAAGGACCGCTTCACAGCCGCGTAGCGATCGCGCAGGCGTGGATCAGTATCGGCGTACTCGTAAAGCCAGATGACAGCGCAGCGAATGCAGCCGAGGGTAAGGCCAATCACGAGCCCGACAATGAGGAAGACCCCCTTGGCCGGCCACGACGGAACCCGTGGGATCAGCGGCGGATCCACCATCTGCACCGGGGGTGAAGCCTTGGCCTCATCAATCCGTGCAGCCTCCAGCTGCCGCGCCAGCAGATCGTACAGCGTCTGGTGATACTGCACTTCCCTTTGCTTGCGGATGTATTCCAGACCGGCAGTTGGGAACTCTGCCTGCGAAAGGGTGCTGCCTCCCGTGCCCTTCTGCAACTGCGTCAGTTGCACACGCAGGCCAGCCAACTCCGTGCGCAGCCGTACCATCTGCGGATTCTCCTCCGTCGAGGATGTCTGCAAGGCAGATAATTGCACCTCGTGGCTGGTGATGTCGGCCGCGAGCTCGGCTTCCTGGCGGATGATATTTTCTGCCTGCCCGGTTAGCTGCAGCACACCGGTGGATTGCTGCGTTTGCTTTAGCGCTACCTCCGCATCTGCCAAGTGGTTCTTTTCATCGAGCAGCTGCTGCTGGAAAAAGAGGCGTCGTTGGCTGGCCGCTCCGATGGCAATGCGGTTGTTCTGCCGAAACAGCTCCTCTGCGAACCCAGAGGACAACGTTGCGGCGCGCTTGGGATCCTGGTCCTCCACCGTGATCTGGATCAGGCCGTCTTTACTCGCGACGAACTTCGACCGCTTACGCAGCAGGCCAGCCGCGGCCTCCCGATCGGGGATGTTATAGGCCTTGGTCAACTGAAAGCGATCGACCATATCGAGCACCACGACGTTCGTCTGGAGCAGCGAGACGTAGAGCTCTGCTGGCGTACGCACACCTAGGCTTCCACTAAATGCCGATAAGGCTCCAAGCTGGCCCATGAGAGCGGAGCTGGACTGCTCCGGCTCGGGTGCCAGGATTGTTGCCCGAGCAAGATACAGCCTGGTGGTCGTAAACATGAGAACGATAGCCGTGATGAGGCCGGCCGCCACCCACCCCAGGATGATCCACTTGCGATGTGCAAAGATCAGCAGCACGTCCAGCAGATCCAGACTGCGCCCGCCCTCCGATTGCGTTTGGGTGGTCTCACTCAATTCGTAATCACCGCAAGTGCCGCGGCACCAAACGCAAGTGAGGAGAAGAGCTGCGAGAACTCCAGTACGCTGCGGATGGCATTGCCGCGGTAGATCTTCTCCGGCACCACGATGGTGTCGCCGGGGTGCACGCGTGCCTGCTCAAACTCATTCCCCCAGAAGGTCTTCGCGGATTCCCGGCTGAAGACGGATCCATCGGCGCGAATCACAAAGGAGTGAGAGGGATCCGCGGCGTTGGTCGCGCCTCCTGCCTCCTTGAGATAGCCGAAGACCCGGCGCTGGGGCTGGAACAGAAATGAGCTCTGCTCATAGACGGCACCTACCACGTTGACGCTCGATGGGCGTGAGGGAACGAAGAAGCGGTCTCCATCCTCCAGCGCAAGATCCGGGAGCTTGTCCGTACCATTTGCATCCGGCGTCAGTGCCAGGACAACCCGTCCGCTGGCACGTAACTGACGCAGCCGCGTGACTAGCGTCTGGCTCGACGTGAGCGACGCGGTGGCAGCGGCCTGATCTTGTGCTGAGAGTGCGCTTGCCGAAGTCGATGCACTGGCGCGGTCGATCCCAAGTTCCAGCTGCGTCACGTACTCGTCCAGTTGCTGTTGCTGGACAATGCGCGCCGACTCGCGTGTGAGCTGTGCTCCGAAGAGATAGGCGCCCGGGGTGAGGCCGCCCGCGCGTTCGATCACCTGTCGCAGCGTCTCTCCTGGCTGGGCGCTGTAGATACCCGCATGCTGCACCTCGCCCTCGACGCGGATCAGCTTGGTCTGCTGACTCTGGGGCACCCGGATATCAGCCTGGGAGAAGATGGTGACCACATCGTGCGGCTCGAGCGTCAGGTCCTGCGATGCGTCATGCTGCAGGACGAGCTGGCCCAGATCAAACGGAATCAGCTTCGTCTGCAGCGTGACCGGGTCCATCCGCTCGATCACCGCGTACGACCAGTCGATTTCCGGCACAGGCAGTGAGACATCAATCACGTTACGCGCCATGGCCGTGTTCTCGGTTCGTGTCGTTCGCTGCTGCTCGGCGAGCGATGCCCCCCCCAGCGTGTTGCTCCGGGTAGTACTCGCCGATGTGCTTTGCGTTGGCTGATCCGGCACTGTGCCCGGCTGCTGTTCGTCGGGTGGGGTCAGCGGACCGGTGCTGTTTCCGTACGCTAGGTCATTGGACTGCGCCGCCTGTGCGTTCACATCCATCGGCGGAGGCTGCCCCGGGGTGCTAGCGGTCCCCTGGGCTGGCGTATTCTGCGTCTGCTGGTCGTAGAGCTTGCGTTCCTGCTCTCGCTGCAGATAAAGGAAGTACTGGCGCTGGCTCTCTGACTGGGCGCGCCGGTACGCCGTGAATCGTTGCGCATAGTCGGGCTCAAAGACCGGCGAAGGCAGCCCAAGCTGGTTGCGCTTCTGCCAGTAGTCGCGCGTGACCAAGGCCTCGTTGTTGGGCAGCAGCTCGCTGAGCTTCATGCCTTTGTGCCACTGGAAGCGACCGGGGTCCGCCAGGTTTCCTCGCACCGTGACGGTCTGGTCGAAGGTAGGCGCGATCGGCAGCACGCGGAGAATGTCGCCATCCTGCATCGGCATGGACTTGCCGGTTGCGTCGAGTGGAATATCCAGGGCGCGCTGGTGCTGCTGCGGATCGATGCGCTCGAGCGAAGCCCGAGAGAGCGATGCCATGCTGGTCAGACCGCCCGCGTCAGCCAGGATGTCGCCCACACTCGAAGTTGCTCCGCCAACCGCCGCATTCGTCGGCGCTCCGGTGGCATCGACCTTCCGCTCGCCGTCCTTCAATTCAAAAATTGCCGGGCTCTTCACGCTGCCGTAGATGGCAACCTGAGGGCCCGCCGGTGGGATGTAAATCACATCGCCGGGCAGAAGCGGCACATCGTGGGACTTGTCCCCATTTACCAGGAGGTCATACATGTCAAAGTCGGCGACGATGGTTCCATTGCGGCGCAACTGGATGTGGCGCAACGAACCCTGCGGACCGGGACCACCGGTGGCGAAGATCGCGCTCACCAGCGTGCTGACCGAGCTGACGGTGTAGCTGCCCGGGTAACGTGCCTGTCCAATGACGAAGATGCGGATGGGGTGGAGCTGGCCGAGGTTTACAGAGAGACTGAAGTTCTTGTAAATGCGAGCGATGCTGTCATGGATCTGACTTTGCACTTCTCCGTACTTTGTTCCGCCCACCTGGATGGCGCCCACCTGCGGGATGTAGATCGTGCCATTCCGGTCTACCGTGAGATCGGCGTTGAAGTTGATCTGTCCCCAAATGCGGACGAGCAGTTGGTCCCCCGGACCGACGACATAGGAATCAGTCGCCGGAGCCTGATCGACCGGCGCAAAGGTGCTGGGACTCTGCAGAAACAGCTTGGCGCCATAGATAGGCAGCATCTGTCCCACGGAGGCGAATACCATGCGTTGGAATTCAGTGGGCTGGTCTGGCGCGAAGAAGCGCTGGTAATACAGCGGATACTGGCGGGCATTTGGGTTGGCCTGCTCACGAGCGCCGGCGTTCAGGTTGTCCGTGTAGGTAGGCACCTGCTGCAGGTCCAGCGAGACAGGACCATTGGCCCCGGTGGCAACCCGGCCACCAGCGTATCCACCACTACCTGTTCCGTACGGTGCCTCGGGCGACTGATTCTGCTGGCCTTGCGGGAAAGTTGTTTGACTCCCGCTAGTCGGCAAGGACGAACTGCTGCCGCCGCCACAAAACGAAGTGCTGGGATCGCAGGCCTGTCCGAATGCCGCCACTTGGCCTAATGTCCCTAGGGCAAGTGAACTCGCCAGGAGAAGTCTTCCGCACTGATTCATATGTGATATCGAGCGCGCCAGACTGCTTCCACAGCTGGAACACTTCGCTGATTCTGCTCCTTCTCTATCGGTACTGCTTTCGCCCTTTTACCCTGGCGTTCTTCGCTAGGACGCGCCGTCGTGCTCGAGCGTTCTCCCGAGCCCATCCTAGTGTAGTGCCTAGGCCGCTCCCGTGCGTATTCCCAGGAGCGGTGGCCCAGCTAGCTAGGCAGATGCGCCCTAGCTAGCGCTCAACCGTCAGAATCGTCCGGACCGGTCCCAGGCCAACTCCTGTCTGACAAGCCGCTGCGCGGAGGCCACTGGCTCTGCGGCGGCCTTCCGCGTGCCTGCCCCGACCAGTTCTCGCCGCGAACAGGTCATCATGCAGATCACGCACAGAGAAAAGCTGCTGCCAAAACTGAATAGGTAACGGGTGGAGACGTTGTTCATGAAGTAGATCACCATCATGCACCAGAGGGCTGTGTAGTAGCGCCTCCAGGCTCCACTCTGGGCCACGCCCGCCGCCCTCCACACCAACACGAGCACGCGCAACATGGAACCCAGGATGATGCTGCCCGCGATCAGTCCACTCTCAAACAACAGTTGAATGTAGCCGTTGTCGATGGTGCCGACGAGCCGATCGCCGGCCCTGTACCCGAATCCGATGAGCCAGCGGTTCTCTGCCCGCAGAATATACAGTGCGATATGCCAGATGTATGTTCTGCCGGACAATCCGGAGTTGATGCCCCGCTGACTGCTGTTCAACTCCAGGGTGGAGACCAGAAAGTCCAGGAAATGCCCGATCCTGTTGTGCTGCACCAGCAGAAGCATCAGGATGGGCATCAGCAGGAGCGCCGCGATAATCAGCGAGTGGCCGATCCGTATGCGTGCGAGCCAGCGCTCGAAGACCACCGCCCGTAACAGCAGCAGAAGGCCCGCAGCCAATATCGCGCTCAGAGTGCCGCGGGAGCCGGTGAGAAAGATGATGAAGAACGTCACCATGGCAAGAAAGGCGGCGGCGCGCTTCTTCCACCGTATCTTGTACTCCAGTGCCCGCCAGACGATCACGGGGAAGAATCCCCCGAGGATGAACCCGACCAGGTTTGGATGGACGCCGCTGCTGCCGCTGAAGCGCGTTGAGGTTCCGGCAAGGACTTTGCGGATATCGAAGGTGAGAAAGAAGCAAACGGTCAGAATGGCTGCTTGTGAATAGGCGCGCATGACCGCAGGCATCCCGATCTCCTGAACAATCAGGCGGGCAGAAAAGATGACCAGGATGAAGACTGCGCCATAGGTGATCGAGTAGCTATCGTGCGAGATGTAGGAGATGGCTTCCCCGAAGAAGACGGCCGTCATCAGCAAGCCGCCCCCGGCGAAAAGCCCCTGCAGTCGCTCTGTGCGATGTCGGCCGCACAATGCAAGGAGCCCCGCGAGGCAGAAGAGCGCCACGTGAAGCAGTTGCGCATTCCCGACATGGAGGTGAAACTCCAGCAATGCGAGCAGAAAGCTCAGGCAAAGGCAGACACCCATCAGCCAGCGCAGCGTGATCTTGCTGGCCAGCGATTCCCCGGGAAACTGCTGAGGAGCACGCGGAGCAGCGCCCCGCTCGATGCGTCGCACCATCGTCATCCTTTCCGTCGGGGTGAATTCAATCCTGAATTATCGTGAGAGGGGCAGTTTCAGTCTATTCCCCGAACGCGGTGTGGCGGCCGCGGGCACTGGTCATACCCGCCGCCACCGTTTACTTTCAGACATGCTCAATGCCCTGCGCCATGTCTGGCGGCACCCCCTCAACAAAGAGGCGCCGCTATCGGGCCTGGAGCGGTTCCTCCGCTGGCAGATCGCAACGCGCTTGTTGCCGGATGCCCAAGTCGCGGTCCCATTCACCGATCGTGCCAGGCTGCTCATCTCTCGGGGCATGTATGGGGCAACCCAGAATGTCTATTGCGGGCTGAACGACTTCCCCGAGATGAGTCTGCTGCTGCACTACCTGCGCGAAGGCGACGTGTTCCTCGATGCAGGAGCCAACGTCGGTGCCTATACGGTGCTCGCTTCCGCAGGCGCAGGAGCCGAGACCTACGCCTTCGAGCCAAGTCCAAAAGCCATGGACACTCTGCGAAGCAATGTCGAACTGAATCGCATCGCCGCCCGCGTGCACCTGGAGCCCTACGCGCTGGGGCGGGCGGCAGGTGCCATTCTGCTGCAGACGAGTGGACCCTCCGCGATGCATCATGTAGCCGCCACATCCTCTCAGGGGCCTTCCCCCGCAGGACGGGACTCGGTAGAGGTGCGAACCGTCGACTCGTATCGTCTTTGTCCTTCGATCATCAAGATCGACGTCGAAGGCTACGAGGCTGAGGTCCTGGCCGGCGCGGTCGAGACGGCTGCCTGCCCCGAGTTGGTCGCGATCATCACTGAAAACAGCGACGATAGCAGCCTCTACGGAGAGGGCATCCTGAACGTCTCTGGCTTTATGAATCAGCATGGATTTGTGCCGGTTACGTATGATCCGTGGCGAAGAGAGATCCAGGCGGACCAACCGCGCTCGGACAATACCATCTACGTACGAGATGTCGAACGGGTGAGGCAGAGAGTCCGGGATGCGGAGCCGTTCCGTGTGTTCGGGCGATCCGTTTGATCGAGAATGGGATTCCTATTCGACCGTCAGGGTCAGGCTGACGCTGTGGGTCACTCCTGGGGCCGTCCCGCCCACGGTGATGCCGTAGACGCCCTGACTCGATGTACCCGATCCCGCACCGGAGCTAGCTCCGCCCTTTATCGACAACCCACAGCCGGAGATTCCCAAGCAGAGCGCCCCTAGCACAACCAAGCTTTCGGCCCGCCGCAGTGGCTCGGCCCAGCGGCGGCGGCGCAGCAACAGGAGAGAGCCCACAGCGATCAGTCCGCTCGCAGACTGACGCCAGCCAAGAGCTGAAGCGGGCCTTGCGGTGCGAGCCGTATGCGGAGCCACGGTCGTGATCGACACCTGAATCGTTGCCGTCGCCCCAGTTCCACTCAAAGCCGCATTTACCGGGTTGAACAAGCACGAGCTGCCTGTGGGTAACCCGGCGCACGTGAAGTTGACCGAGCCGACCGAGGCTCCGACCGGCGTCAGCAGGAGCTGGTAGATGGCTGTCGTGCCGCCGGTGACGATGCTGCTCGATGCCCCTTGCACCGCCAGCCGGAAGTCCGCACCGGAGCCCGTGAGTGACGCTGTGGCCTGTGTCGCGAGCCCGCTGGCGCTCACCTGAACCGTGCCGCTGGCCAGCCCGGCAGTCTGCGGAGCGAAGATGACTCCCAGCGTACAGCTTGCCCCGGGGCCGATGGTGATGGTGCACCCATTCGCACCGATCTGGTATCCCGCACTCGCCACGACGGTGATCCCGCTCAAGGCGGCGCTCCCGTTGTTGATGAAAGTGAGGGTCTGCGCTGTGGAGCTGGTGTTGATGCCCTGCGTGCCGAAGTCTAGGGTCAGTGGAGAGAGGATGGCGGCAGCTCCATTCTGCGGCGCTGGAACGGAACCGGTGCCGCTCAACGTCACCATTTGCTGATGCTGCAGATCCTGAATAGTCAGGCTCCCCGTCTCTGCACCGATCGCTTTAGGTGCGAAGGCTACCTGGAAGGCGCAACTGCTGTGAGCCGGCAGGGAGATTCCGCAGCCGCTGGTGACCGTGAAGTCGCCGGTGATGTGGGCCGCAATGCCGGCGAGCGACGTGTCACCGTTGTTGGTGAGCACCACCTGCTGCGGCGCGCTGATGGTGCCCTCCGCCTGCGCCGCAAAACTCAGAGTCGTAGCGCTGAGACCATCGGTAGCTGCGGTCTGTCCAATTCCACTCAGGACAGCCGTTTGCGTCCCGGCATTGTCGCTTACCGACATTGTGCCGGAGGCGGGCCCGACGGCGAGCGGCGTGAATTTGAGGCCAAGTGTGCAACTGGTATTTGCGGTCAGCACGGTCCCGCAGGTATTCGCAGTAATGGCGAAGGGGGCGCTGGTGCTGGGCTGCTGAAGGCTGGCTGGCTGTGTGCCGGTGTTCGCGATGGTCAGGTACTGAACGGGACTGGTCTGCCCGAGGATGATCCCACCGAAGTTTATGCGGAGAGGAGTGAGCACGATCACGCTTCCCTGGGTAGCCGTCCCGGCGAGCGAAACGGTGAGCGAGCCGCCCTGAACATTCGCTGGCACAGAGAGCGTCGCACTGAGCGCACCCGTCGCGGTTGGGGCGAACACGACGGAAACCGAACACGAAGCCCCTGCGGCCAACGCCGCAGGACATTGGCCCGACAGGACGAATTCGCGGGTGCTGACGGTTATCGTGCCCAGAGTCAGAGCCGTGGTCCCGGTGTTCTGCACGGTAAGCGCCTGCGGACCGCTGGCTGTCCCCACCGTCTGGGATGAAAATGCCAGACTGGCGGGCGTGATGGATGCGGTGGCTGGCGCGTTCCGGATAGCCACGCTCGCGAGCTCCGCCTGCCACACGCCACGGCCTTTGGTCCCGGCGCG
>JAOAPJ010000253.1 GCA_025462805.1 Acidobacteriaceae bacterium | reverse complement strand
GTCGCGCAGCTCGCCGGGCTGCGCACGCAGCCGCGCACCGGTGCTGCGGTCAAGCGCCTGCCCACCGCTGCGCAGGAGATCCGGCTCACCCTCACACCGGGCGGCGGTGGCACCCCGCTGGAGCAGTCGTTCGTCGATAGCCAGGGCGCCGGGATCCTGCTCCGCAGCACCGACGTCCAGCCCGGTACTGCTCGTATCGGAGATAAAGAGATCACCGGAATCGGCAGTGGCCCCGGCGCTGGTCCTCTGGACCTGCACATCTTCCTCGACCACTCCGTAGCCGAAATCTTCATCAACCACCGCCAAGCGATCACCCACCGCTACTACCAGCGCACCACCATGGAACCAGCGGTAGCCATCACTCTCGGCGGCAAGTGGGAAATCACTCAGCAGCAGGCTTGGTCGCTGAAAAGCATCTGGTAGACCGGGGCTTGATACCCTAACCCCAGAGAGGACGGGACTCCATGGCCACCGTCACGCAGGTGCCGCTCGAAACCTACCTCCACACTGCCTATCGCCCCGACTGCGAATACGTTGACGGCGAGCTGAAGGAGCGCAACGTGGGAGAGAAGGAACACGCCCGCCTGCAGAAGCTGATCCTCCGTTTTTTCCTTGGCATGGAAGATCGCGCTCTCCTGTCCGTCTATCCCGAGCTGCGCGTGCAGGTCAGCCCCACACGTTTCCGTGTCCCCGATATAACCGTCCTCCGCGCCGACGCGCCGGACGAGCAGATCATCACTCACCCGCCCCTCATCGTGATCGAGATCCTCTCCCCGAGCGATACGCTGCTCGCGATGCGGGAGCGCATCGACGACTATCTCGCCTTCGCCATCCCCCACATCTGGATCGTCGACCCCACCGACCGCATGGGCTACGTCTGCCGCTCGGGAGTGTTTCGGGAATGGCAGCCTTCGACCCAGCTTGCGGTCCCCGGCACGCCGATCCTTCTGGACCTGCAGCAGTTGCCCAAATGAGGAGCAGTTGCCGGGAAGCCGGCGCACCATCCTGCATCGCTGTGGCGTACATCGATTCGGACTTCGGTACACTGGAATAGAGCGCAATTTCACTTCAACGGAGCAGCAGCCGGCAGGCGCGTTTTGAGGTTCGCTAACCCGTTTGAAATCAGATTTTTGCGCGTAAGTTCTTTCGCAAGACATTTTTAGCCCTCGCAAGGCCGCCTATGTCACTCATTCCGGGCATAGTTGCGGCCGGCCTCCCGGCGCCGGAGGGGGGAGGGGGGTACCCCTCCAACCGCAGACGAAATTCAGGCAAGGAAGAGAGACCGTACCACTGTGTCCAGCACCATTCGCAACATCGCCATCATCGCCCACGTCGACCATGGCAAGACCACCCTGGTGGACGCCCTTCTGCGCCAGGCCGGCACCTACCGCAGCAACGAGACCGTCATCGAGCGCGTCATGGACTCGAACGAGCTCGAAAAAGAGCGCGGCATCACCATCCTCGCCAAGAACACCGCCGTCCACTTCAAGGACTCCAAGATCAACATCGTCGATACGCCCGGTCACGCCGACTTCGGCGGCGAAGTGGAGCGCGCGCTGAAGATGGTCGACGGCGTCATGCTGCTGGTCGATGCGTCGGAGGGTCCTCTGCCGCAGACGCGCTACGTGCTGTCCAAGGCGCTCGAGGCTAACCTTCCGCCCATCCTGGTGATCAACAAGATCGATCGCCCGGACGCTCGCGCGCAGGAGGTCCTGAACGAGGTCTACGACCTGTTCATCGATCTCGACGCTCACGAAGACCAGCTCGACTTCCCTGTGCTCTACACCAATGCCAAGCAGGGCACCGCATCCCTGTCGCTCGACACGCCCGGTACCGACCTGCAGCCGCTGTTCGAGACCATTCTGACCACCCTGCCACCCGCCAAGGGCGACCCCAAAGGCGCACTGCAGATTCAGGTCACGAACCTCGACTACTCGGATTACCTCGGCCGCCTCGGCATCGCACGCGTCTTCAATGGCACGCTCAAGACCGGCGACGAGGTCAATATCTCGAAGCGGGATGGCTCGCTGCAGAAGACCAAGATCACCAAGCTCTTCTCCTTCGAAGGGCTGAAGCGCACCGACATCACACAGACCGAGATCGGCGACATCGTTGCAATTGCGGGCGTCACCGGCATCACCATCGGCGAGACGATCGTCGACATCGAGAACCCGCAGCCGCTTCCTCCCATCATCATCGACGAGCCCACCATCGCGATGCAGTTCTCGGTCAACAACTCCCCCATGGCTGGCCGCGAGGGCCAATACGTCACCAGCCGCAACCTGCGGGAGCGTCTGGACAAGGAGTTGCTGACCAACGTCTCGATTCGCGTCGAAGACACTGGCACTCCTGAGAGCTTCAAGGTGCTCGGCCGCGGCGAGCTGCAGCTTGCCATCCTGATCGAGATGATGCGGCGCGAGGGTTTTGAGCTCATGGTCGGTAGGCCGGAGATCGTGACCCGCGTCGTCGACGGCAAGACGATGGAGCCGGTCGAGTACCTCACCATCGATGTGCCCGAGAACTTTGTCGGAACAGTGATCGAGCGCCTCGGGCCGCGTAAGGGCGAGATGGTGAAGATGACCAATCACGGTTCCGGCCGGGTGCGTATGGAGTTCCGTGTGCCCTCACGCGGCCTCATCGGTCTGCGCTCCGAGATGCTGACCGAGACCCGCGGCACCATCGTGATGAATTCGCTCTTCGACGGCTACATTCATTACCAGGGCGAGATCCCGCAGCGGCCGACCGGCGCGCTGATCGCCGACCGTTCCGGCACCACGACGGCGTATGCGCTGGACGGCCTGCAGGATCGCGGTGTGCTGCTGGTGAATCCTGGCGTGGATGTCTACGAGGGCATGATCGTGGGCGAACACTCCCGCGACAACGATTTGGACGTGAATGCGGTCCGTGAGAAGAAGTTGACCAACATGCGCGCGTCCAGCGCGGATGAGGCGATCCGTCTGGTCCCGGTCAAGGCACTGAATCTGGAGCAGGCGATCGAGTTCATCGCCGAAGATGAATTGGTCGAGGTCACACCGAAGTCGCTGCGCCTGCGCAAGAAGATTCTGCAGGCAAACCGCCGTCCCCGGCGCAACGCGCAGCCCGTCGCTTAACATGGTAGTTTCAGTGGTAGGAGCGGCCCTCTCGGCCGCTCCTCATCGTTACAGGTAGTGGATGGCCAACCAAGGCAACCTCTTCACCACGAGCAATGAGCCGGCCGTCCCTGCCGTGCAGCCAGTTCCGAAGGAGCGCCCGCGGAACATTCCGCGATGGCTCCTGGTTGTGGAGCTGTCGCTCTTCGTCGTCCTCCGCCTGTATGTGGGTGCGCTCGTGGTCCTGCTGCCGTGGCGCAGCATCTGGACGACCAACGCCTGGATCAATCACTGGCCCTTGGCCGCCAACTTCATCGCACATGGCTGGGTGCGCGGGATCGTCTCCGGCCTGGGACTCCTGAATATCTGGTTCGCGCTGAGCGTGCTCCTCCACCCCCGCCGCCGCATCTGATTTCCTTTATGTCTGATTCCTTGCCGCCCCTGCTCGAATGTGCGCCGCTCGCCTACGAGAACCCGGCCTTTCTCAACAGTCCCGACGGCCGGCTGATCCGCATCATGTCCGAATACGCAGAGCCGCTCGCGCG
>JAOAPJ010000249.1 GCA_025462805.1 Acidobacteriaceae bacterium | reverse complement strand
TGAGAGCCTTCTGCTCCTGCGGCGTCAGCTCGATCTGTATTTGACGGACGATGGCATTGGCTACCTGCTGCTGCAGTGCCAGAATGTCGCCGACCTGGTTCTCGTAGGTCTCAGCCCACAGTGCACGATCAGAGGAGGTCTGCACGAGCTCGGCGGTGATGCGGACGTTGCCGCCTGACCTCTGCACGGTGCCTTCGACGATGGCATCGACGTTGAGTTCGCGAGCTATCTCGGAGAGTGGCTTATGGGTTCCCTTGTATCCCATGGAGGAGGTGCGCGAGGCGACGCGGAGGCTGCGGACCTTGGCAAGGCTGGCAATCAATTCGTCGGTCATCCCATCGGCCAAATACTCCTGCCCGGGAGTTGCGGCGACGTTCTCCAGCGGCAGCACGGCGAGGGAGCGCACCTGCAGAGGTTTCGCCGCCTTCGCCTCCTGCAGCGGCGGACGGGCGAGCAGCAGCCATCCAATGGAAAGGCCCACCACCGTGCCGACCAGCAGGCTGCCCGCGATGGCCATCACCAGACGCCACGCCGTGGGCACATTCTGGATAGCGGCGGGGAAGCCGGCTGGCTGGGGAAGCGCAAGCGCTGGTTGTTCCACTTGCTGAGAACGGGCATCCGCCCCCGGCTCGTCGCTGGGCACGGCGGTGACCGGCGCGATGAAGCGATATCCGCGCCGCTGCAGCGTCTCGATAAAGATGGCGTTGTCCGGAGTATCGTTCAGCACCTCGCGCAGCCGCCGCATGGCCGTGTTGAGGCTGTGGTCGAAGTCGACGAAGGTATCACCCGGCCACAGACGATTGCGGAACTCTTCGCGGGTGATCACCTCACCTGGATGTTCGAGCAGCAGCTTGAGCACCTGAAAGGGCTGCGTCTGCAGCTTCAGCCGGCGGCCCTGCTTGCGCAGCTCGCATGCATTCAGATCGGCTTCGAACACGCCGAACCGGACCATGTGGCTGCGGCCCTGTTCCGGGGTGCTTACGGCTGGTGTCATAGTTGTGCGCGCGAAATCCTGCGGCGGATTCTATGGTGCAGGAACAAGCATGGTCAATGGTTTCTTGCCCGGCCCTGCGTTACCCAGAGTTCCAAGTAGCAGATTCCAGGCATAATACCGTGTTACCTACTCGTAGTCTGCGCGTGACTAGAAAGCTCTTGCGCAGTGCACGGAATGAAGAGCAGGGTTCCCCACGCAGGCTGCAGGCTGGCACTGATTTTTTGTGGCGCGGGCGGCGGTCGTTTCGCGGAGGCGTGAATGCAACAACGATTGAGAGTGTTCCGGCTGGGACAGGTAGCAGCCGTTCTGCTAGTTCTCTGGCTGGGCTTCGCAGCCCAGTCCAGTCTGCTGGCGCAGGTGGCGGGCGCCACGCTTTCCGGCGTGGTCACCGATTCGAGCTCGGCGGTGGTCCCCAACGCTACGGTCTCGATCCGAAACGTAGCGACGGGGGTGAGCCGCGATGTGACGACAAATAACGACGGCTTTTACTCCGCCCCCAACCTTCTGCCCGGCCGCTACCAGGTGAAGGTGACGGCTACCGGCTTTAAAAGTGTGCTGCAGGAGGGAATTGAGCTGACGGTGGGCGCGCAGCAGACCCTCAACCTGATCGCGCAGGTTGGCAGTAACACGCAGACGGTGGTGGTCACTGACGCTCCGCCGTCGGTCCAAACCGCGTCGTCGACCGTGAGCGCTACTGTGGATGCGCGCACAGTGCGTGACCTGCCACTGAACGGACGCGATTGGACGTCCCTGGCAACCCTGCAGCCTGGCGTGACCAGCATCCCGAATCAGGCGACGGCCTCCTTTAGTGCGAACAAAGGGAACCGCGGCTTCGGCAATCAGCTGAGCAATGGCGGCCACCGCGCGAATGAGAACACGTACCGTGTCAACGGGCTGGTGATCAATGATTACTCTAACGCAGCACCGGGCGGCGCCACCGGCGTGAACCTGGGCGTGGACGCCATCGAAGAGTTCTCCGTGCTGACCAGCACCTACACCGCGGAATACGGCCGCACCTCGGGCGCGGTCATCAACGGCATCACTAAATCCGGAACGAATCAGCTGCACGGGACGGCTTACGTCTTCGACCGCGACAGCATCTTCGACGCGCGGAACTTCTTTGACGCTGCCAAGCCGCCCTTCCGGCGCGTGCAGTTCGGTGGCTCTGCCGGAGCGCCCATCGTGAAGGACAGGGCGTTCATCTTCGGCGATTATGAGGGAATCCGGCAGAGCCAGTCGTCATCCGGCACCATTCACGTCCCCGATGCAGCAGCGCGCGCGACTGCCGTGGCGGCGATCCAGCCGTACCTGGCGTTGTGGCCAGTGGCGCCGGCCGGCGCGCCGGACTTGAACGGGATCCAGTCCTTCAATGTTGCCGTGCCGACCAAGGCGCAAGAGAACTATGTGATCACCCGCTTTGATCAGAAGCTCACCAATGCGGACAACCTGGATGCAACGTACTTCTTTGACTCCGGTCCGCAGACGCAGGCCGATCCGCTGGGGAACACAGTCCACCAGGTCTTCTCGCGCAGGCAGGCGTTCGATGCTGAGGAGACCCACATCTTCAGCCCGGCCGTTGCGAATACCGTGCGTGGTGGTGTAAGCCGAATCATCGGCGACATCAATACACCCGTGTCGGGTGACGCAGTGGCTACCAACAAGGCGCTCGCGATCGCGCCTGGCGCCGCGGCCCCGCCGCAGATTCCGGTCTCCGGCCTCACCACCGCATATGGATTGAACGGCTTCAACAAGTTCACCCACGGCTGGTGGTCGACCCAGGTCTACGACGATGCCTTCATCACGCGCGGAACGCACTCGCTGAAGATGGGCTTCGCTTACGAGAACATGCACTACAACATCCTGGAGCAGCTCAGCCCGAATGGCCGCATGAACACCTACGGGACGCTCGCTGCCTTCCTGAGCAACGCCCCGCATCAACTCAACGCGCTTGCGCCAGGCGGCTCCACTGAGGTGCAGCTGCGGGAGAGTCTGTTTGCCGGATACATCCAGGACGACTGGCGCTTCCGGCCGAACCTCACCCTTAACGTAGGGCTCCGCTATGAGGCGACCACCAAACCCTCCGATGCTAACAAAGTGCCGGGCTACACGGTGAACGGCTATACGGTGGCCTCCGCCGGATTCCAGCAGATCACCACGCTTGCCAACTGCGCGCCAGGAACGACGGCGTGCGGCCCAGTCGGAGTGAGCAGTCCGTTGCTGCGCAACCCCACCACCAAGGACTTTGAGCCGCGCATCGGCTTCGCCTATGATCCGTTCAAGGATGGAAAGACCGCGGTGCGCGGTGCCTTCGGCATGTTCGACGT
>JAOAPJ010000219.1 GCA_025462805.1 Acidobacteriaceae bacterium | reverse complement strand
GAGCCGCTGACGCTCGAAGACGTGCTCGCCATCTACGAGCGCGAGACTGCTGGCGGCGCTGACGCCGGCATGATCGTCCAGTTCGGTGGTCAGACGCCGCTTAATCTGGCGCTTCCGCTGAAGCAGGCGGGTGTCAAGATTCTCGGGACGTCGCCTGAATCCATCGACCTTGCCGAGGACCGCAAGCAGTTCGGTGCACTGATCGAGCGACTCAATATCCCGCAACCTCCCGGTGCGATGGCCACCAGCGTTGATGAAGCGCTCGCGGGCGCTGAGCGCGTCGGCTACCCCGTGCTCGTCCGCCCTAGCTACGTGCTCGGCGGCCGTGCCATGGTTATCGCCTACGACGCAGATGCCGTACGTCACTACATGGCTGAGGCAGTCGAATACTCTCAGGCGCGACCGGTACTGATAGACCACTTCCTAGAATCGGCAGTGGAAGTGGACGTCGACGCGTTGTGCGACGGCAAGGACGTCATCATCGCCGGCATTATGCAGCACATTGAAGAGGCCGGGATCCACTCCGGCGACTCCTCCTGTGTCCTCCCTGCTGTCGATCTCGCGCCCGAGACACTGAGCACATTGCGCAACTACACGCGGCAGCTCGCGCTCGCGCTCAATGTCCGCGGTCTGGTCAATCTGCAGTTCGCCATCCAGCGCAGCCGCAAGCCCGGTGAGCCGGATCGGGTCTTCGTCATCGAAGTGAACCCGCGCGCCTCCCGCACTGTACCCTATGTCTCGAAGGCCACAGGTGTGCCGCTCGCCAAGATCGCCTCGCGCATCATGACCGGCCAGACGCTCGCCCAGCTACTGCCTGAGCAGGTAAACGACGCGCATGACCTCGATCTCGGCCAGTACTTCTACGTGAAGTCGCCCGTCTTTCCTTGGAACAAGTTCCCCGGGGTTGATACGGTGCTCGGTCCGGAGATGCGTTCGACCGGTGAAGTGATGGGGGTGGCGGACAACTTCGGCGAGGCCTTTGCAAAGGCACAGCTCTCCGCCGGCCAGCGGCTCCCCCTGCGCGGCACGGTCTTCTTCAGCGTGAACGACCGCGATAAGGAAGGGCTGGTCGCCCTGGCCCGCGACTACGTCAACCTGGGCTTCCGCCTGGTCGCGACGCACGGCACCGCCGACATTCTCGAGCGCGCCGGCCTCACGACAGAGCGCGTCTATAAGGTGAAGGAGGGCCGCCCCAACGTAGTCGATCTGATCAAGGGCGATGCCATCCAACTCATCATCAACACGCCGCATGGGCAGGACACTTTCTTTGACGAGAAGGCCATCCGCCGGGCCGCCGTCACCCAGCGCATCCCCACCATCACCACCATGGCCGCCGCTCGCGCCGCCGCAGAGGGCATCGCCGCGCTGCAGCGGGAAGTCATCCATGTCGACGCACTGCAGCACCTGCACGCCGCGCGCGCGCTGGCTGCGCACTAGGAGAAAGAACGCGATGCTGCTTGAAGGAGTGTTCGCTGCCATCCCCACCCCCTTCCGTCCGGACGGCAAGCCGCACTGGCATCACCTGGAGCGCAGCGTCGAGCGATACTGCCGCGCACCGCTCGCAGGCCTGGCGGTGTTGGGCTCGACCGGCGAGGCTGTGATGCTCAGCGATGAGGAAACGCGGGAGGCGCTGCGGGTCGCCCTTGAGGCGGCAACCGTCGATCGGGTGCTGATCGCCGGAGTCGGACACGAGAGCTTGGTGGAGACTCTCCATCGCATCGAATATGCCGCCTCGCTTGGCTACGATGTGGCGCTGGTTCGCACGCCGCATTTCTATCGGCCGCAGCTTCGCCGGGGTGAGATGCTGAACTACTACCACATGGTCGCCGACAGGTCGCCGCTGCCGGTGCTCCTCTACAGCGTTCCCGCGTACACCGCGTACGATCTGCCGGTTGAATTTGTCGGCGAGCTCGCGGCCCATCCGAACATCTACGGCATCAAGGATTCGAGCGGCCAGCCGGAACGCATTGCTGCCATTGTCACTGCCACAGCTCCCGCGCCACGGCGTACTGTCACCGTCACCGCCACCTTCGCGGCGGCCCCCAGCCGTATGCTCGACGCGCAGGCTACGGCTGCGGGTCTCGCTGCTTCGCTCGTGACTGCCGATGCCATGCTGTCGGGCATCGGTTATGCGACCCCACCACCCCCACCTGCGGTTAAAACACGGACGCGCGAGGTTGGCTTTCAAGTCCTCGGTGGATCGGCGCAGACGCTGCTGCCATCGCTGGCAGCCGGCGCGACCGGGGGCGTGCTGGCCATGGCTTCCTTCGCGCCCCAGGCCTGTGCAGAGATTTACATGGCATGGAAGGACCGCGATTCGCCGCTCGCAGAAGAGAAGCAGCAGCGTGTCATCCCCGCGGCCAATGTTGTCTGCGGCCGCATGGGGATTCCAGGCGTCAAGTACGCCTGCGACCTGAACGGCTACTACGGCGGTTCCCCCCGCCTGCCCCTGCTGCCGTTGACTGCCGCCGAACGGGATGAGGTCGACGCTATGCTGGCAGACGTCCGCCAGTAGCTCACTGCATTTCAGACGCTGTGCGCGCCCGCTCAGCCGCGAGCCTGCGCAGTTAACCTTCACCGTCTGAGCGGGTTGGACGGCGCTGACCTATACTTTAAAAATGGCGTGACGGGCGCAGGACTCTGTTCCATGCAGGTGAAACCATGCGCGCTCGCTCCGCAGTAATCCGGTGGTGTGGAAGGGAATCCCGTCGATGGCAACAGGTGATTTGGCCCTGAAAACAGAGCAACCCAAGGCTCGAGCCGGGCAGCCCGGCGAAGTGGTCAACGACTTCAGCATTCAGGTAGCCACGGTGAATGGCTCCGGGTCGCAATCCGCAAACAACGTCCTCCTGAAGAGCATCTTCGCGATGGGCGTCCCCGTCAGCGGTAAGAACCTCTTTCCCTCTAATATCGCAGGACTGCCCACCTGGTACACGATCCGCGCCAGCAAGCACAATTACGTCGCGCGGAAGAAGGAGATCGATATCGTCGTCGCGATGAACGCGGAGACGGCGAAGGACGACATCCTCTCGCTGCCTGCGGGCGGCGTGGCCGTCTACGAGGAATCGGCAAACCTCAATCAGTATCGCGACGACGTCGTCTGCTACCCGGTGCCCTTCGATAAGATCACCGCGGCGGTTTGCCCGGAGTCCAAGCTGCGCAAGCTGGTCAAGAACATGGTGTACGTTGGGGTCGTCGCGCAACTGCTCGACATGGACCTCGCGACCGTTGAAGCCGCCGTACGCCGCCAGTTTGCGAAGAAGCAGAAGGCCGCCGACCTGAACTGGGCTGCCGTGCAGGCCGGCTACGACTACGCGAAGAACTCCCTGACGAAGCAGGATCCCTTCCGTGTTGAGCGGATGCACGCGACCGACGGCAAGATCATCATCGAAGGCAACGCCGCCGCGGCACTCGGCTGCATGTTCGCCGGCGTCACCGTAGTCACCTGGTATCCGATCACGCCGTCCTCCTCCGTGATCGAAAATCTGATCGATCTGCTGAAGAAGTACCGGGTCGAGCCCAGCGGCAAAGCAACGTTTGCTGTGGTGCAGGCAGAGGATGAGCTCGCCGCGGTTGGTATGGTGCTTGGCGCGGCCTGGACCGGGGCCCGCTCCATGACAGCGACGTCTGGCCCGGGCATCTCGCTGATGGCGGAGTTCGCCGGCCTCGGCTACTTCGCGGATATCCCCGCGGTCATCTTCGATATTCAGCGCGTCGGACCGTCGACCGGCATGCCGACACGTACCGCCCAGGGTGACATTCTTTCGGTTGCATTCCTGTCGCACGGCGACACGCGCCACGTCTTCCTGCTGCCCGGCTCGGTGAAGGAATGCTTCGACATGAGCGTCGAAGCCTTCGACTTGGCGGAGCAGTTGCAGACACCGATCTTTATCCTCTCCGATCTCGATCTCGGCATGAACAACTGGATGACCGAACCGTTCACTTATCCCGAGAAGCCGATGCGGCGCGGCAAGGTGCTGAGCGCCGAGGATCTGACACGCCTCGGTGGGTTTGCTCGATACAAGGACACCGACGGAGACGGCATCGGCTACCGCACGCTCCCGGGCACCGCGCACCCGCAGGCCGCCTTCTTCACGCGTGGTAGCGGTCACAATGAGCGCGCCCTGTACACCGAACGGCCGGACGAGTACCAGCACCAGATGGAGCGGCTCGCGCGCAAGTTCGAAACGGCGCGCACCATGGTGCCTGCACCCATCACTGTCGCCAATGGCACTTCGAAGATCGGGCTGATCGCCTACGGCACCACGGACTTCGCCGTAGTGGAGAGCCGCGAACAGCTCCGGGCGGAGTACCAGCTCGAGACCGATTATCTACGGATCCGCGCCTTTCCATTCACGCGCGCAGTCCACGAATTTGTCTCCTCCCATGACCGCGTCTACGTCATCGAACAGAATCGCGATGCGCAAATGCTGAGCCTGCTGAAGCTGGATCTGCCGGCCGAGGATGCGACCAAACTGCGCAGCGTGCGCCACTACAACGGCCTTCCGATCGATGCGCGCAGCGTGACCGACGAACTGGTCATGCAGGAGGGGATCTAAGCCATGTCGACCACACCCACCACCTCGACACCAGCACCCAAGCCGCCAAAGGTCAACCGGCTCGGGCTGCCCATCATCGAATACCGCGGCGGCAAGACCAATCTATGCGCCGGCTGCGGCCACAACGCCATATCCGAGCGCATCATCGATGCCTTCTATGAGATGGGCGTGCAGCCGGAGCGGGTCATGAAGCTCTCCGGCATCGGGTGCTCGTCGAAGAGCCCAGCTTTCTTCATGAGCCGCTCGCACGGCTTCAATAGTGTGCACGGCCGCATGCCCGCCGTGGCCACTGGCGCGCTGCTGGGCAACCACACCATGAAGGCGATTGGCGTCTCCGGCGACGGCGATACCGTGTCAATCGGCATGGGTCAGTTCACCCACCTGCTGCGCCGCAATGTTCCGATGGTCTACATCATCGAGAACAACGGTGTGTATGGGCTGACCAAGGGACAGTTCTCGGCGACGGCCGACATAGGCTCCAAACTGAAGACCGGCGTGATCAACGATCTGCCGGCCATCGACGTCTGCACCCTGGCCATCGAGCTGGGCGCAACCTTCGTCGGCCGCTCCTTTTCCGGCGACAAACAGCAGCTTCTGGCCATGATGAAGGCAGCCATTGCGCACAAGGGGACGGTGCTGCTCGATGTGATCTCGCCCTGCGTCACGTTCAACGATCACGAGGGCTCCACCAAGAGCTACAAGTACATGCAGGAGCATGAAGAGGCCATCAGCGAAGTGGGGTTCGTGCCGCACTTCGAGGACATCTCAGTCGAGTACGACGCTGGTTCGACCTATGATGTCGAGCTGCACGATGGATCTCACCTGCGTCTGCGCAAGCTGCACGAGGACTACAATCCCACCGATCGCATTCTCGCGGTCAAGTCGCTGATGGAGGCACAGAGCCGCGGTGAGGTGCTGACGGGCATCTTTTATGTGGACACGCACAAGCCGAGCTTCACCGAT
Organism: Acidobacteriaceae bacterium; assembly: GCA_025462805.1. The sequence goes on along the minus strand of JAOAPJ010000219.1, from coordinate 287 downwards.
CTGCTGAACCTGGTAGACGAGCCGCTTGGCACGTTGCCCGAGTCGCGCGTACGTCCGCCGAAGTCGGTGCTCGACGAAGTCATGCAGCGGATGCGTTGAGGTCTGCTCAAATCCTTCCAAGATGCATAGGGAAAGGCCGCTCCTGAGAGCGGCCTTTCGTTTGCGTGAATCCCGCGTTAGCTGCCTTGCTCGCCGGAGTGCTCTTCGCGGGCGCCGGGCTCGGGGAAGTCCGAGTCGTTGTCCTTCACATCGGGATCTGCGGTGCGGTGGCCCAACTGGGCTGCAAG
>JAOAPJ010000186.1 GCA_025462805.1 Acidobacteriaceae bacterium | reverse complement strand
TGTTGCCGAGGGCAGCGATTGCCGCAGCGCGCACGACCGGATCTTCACCGGTGATGACATCGCCAGCGGTCAGGTCGGTCTCGGCGAACGAGTCGCCCGTGAAGTGCTCGTAGTATCTATGGCGGACGGAGACTCGGTGCATGCGCCCGTCGCTTCCGCGCACCAGGCGAGTGCGCACAATGGTCGCCGCCGCATGGTGCCTTTTATGCCGACCGTGGGTGTTAGCGGCCTGGGCCGGGGTAAGAGCGCTGGCCAGTCCGGCAGCCAGACTGACGGTAAGAAACAAATTAGAGATCCGACCCATGCGAAGTGCCCCTGCTGGAATGACCCGGATAAGCCGCCACTGTTGTGGAGATGCCACAGGCCGGCAGATTCGCCAGCGCCTGTTCTCTCCATATTGATACAGCTTACCCGTCCCGCTGATTCAGCGTTCCCTGTATTACACCTCCGGTACTTACCTCGGTACTAGTACCGAAAGGAGGAAGGTACCTGGAGCTTTCGTGGGATGCTTCATTCTACCAGCGCGATCGCCTTTAATCCGGAGTCTAGCGGCCACGCTGGCGCATGAAGGCGGGCACGTCCAGTGCCTCCAGCTCTGCATCTTCGGCTCGCCGCTGCTCTTTGGCCCGGTTCTCCTCTGCCGTCAGGGTGTCCAGAAAGCCCCCGATGGCCGCGTCCTCCGGGATGGCATGGGTGCTGGGAGCGATCTTCGCCACCGGAGTCTCGACTGACTGAGAAGCCGGCTCAAAGGTCGCAAGAGACTGGCTACCGAACCCAGAGGCGTACCCCGCTGCCGGCGGATCGGGGAGGAGCATGCTGGCGCGCGTCGTCTCGGCTCCTACTTCGCTGGCGAAACGGGGCGCGGCTGGCCGGGTGTCCAGGTTCAGGAATGCCGGTGCCTCCGGCTTCAATGCGCGGGAGTCCTGTGCAGACCGCTCGCCCTTGGGATGGTCCTTGCGGAAGCCCGTCGCAATCACCGTGATCTTCACTTCGTCGCCCATGCTCTCGTCGAGCACAGCGCCGAAGATGATGTTCGCCTCCTCATGGGCTGCATTCTGGATTAGCGTCGAAGCCTCATTCACCTCGCTCAGCTTCAGGTTGCTCGAGCCGCTGATGTTGATCAGGATGCCCTTCGCGCCGTCGATCGCACCAGCCTCCAGAAGAGGTGAGGCCATGGCCGCCTGCGCCGCCTCAACCGCACGGTTTGCGCCGGAGCGCATCGCGGTCCCCATCACGGCGTAGCCCATGCCATGCATCGTGGTCTTCACGTCAGCGAAGTCGCGGTTGATGATGCCGGGGATGGTGATGATGTCGGAGATGCCCTGCACGCCCTGGCGCAGCACATCGTCTGCCACGCGGAAGCTCTCGAAGAAGCCGGCGTCCTTGGCGACCACCAGAAGCTTCTCGTTGGGGATCACGATCATGGTGTCCACCGCATCCAGCAGTTCCTGCATGCCGCGCTCGGCCTGCTGCATGCGGCGCTTACCTTCAAAGCCGAACGGACGGGTGACGACGGCCACCGTGAGCGCGCCCATCTCGCTGGCCAGTGACGCGATTACCGGAGCAGCGCCCGTGCCGGTACCGCCGCCCAGGCCGGTGGTCACGAACACCATGTCCGCGCCTTCCAGCGCTTCAATGATCTTCTCCGAGTCCTCCAGCGCCGCGCGACGGCCCACGTCCGGGTTCGCGCCGGCTCCGAGACCGCTGGTCAGCTTCACGCCGAGTTGCAGCTTTACGGGAGCCTGGGAGAGCTGCAATGCCTGCACGTCGGTGTTCGCGGCGATAAACTCCACACCTTCCAGCTTAGCCGCGATCATGCGGTTCACCGCGTTGCCGCCGCCGCCACCCACGCCGATTACCTTGATCTTGGCGCCACGCGGCATCTCGTCGTTGTACTGAATGCGGATCTCTTCTGGATTGTTCATCAGCTCACTACTCCCATCTCGGCGATGTTTTCTTCTCTGTTACTGCTTTTATTCCGATTTCATCGGGTTTTCCACCCCTTTTTCTCCACAGGGCGAACTCTGCACATTCAGCAGCAACCGTTACACAACCACGGGCAGATCTACCGCTCCGGCTGGCGCGTTCGTTAGAGGCTGCCGGCAAAGATCGCGCGAAGCTTCGCGCGCAGGCTGTGGTCCTCTGCTGCCTTCAGCACGCGGGTGCGGTGCGTGTACAGGAGCATGCCAATCGCCGTGGCGTACTCCGGCTGCACCAGTTCTTCGGGCATGCGAGACAACGCCGCCGGATAGCCGAGGCGGGCGGGAACGCGCAGCAGGCTCTCGGCCGAGTCGAGCAGACCGGCCAGCCGTGCGCCGCCGCCGGTCAGGATGCACCCCGCGCCCAGCGCCTCGAGCACGCCGCCGCTGCGCAGGTTATCGCGCAGGAGGTGAAAGAGCTCGCGGGCGCGCGGCTCCAGGATCTCTGCAATTTGGCGCTGCGGAATGGTACGCGGCCCGTGACCCGGAGTGCCGCTGATCTCTACCTCCGCGGAGGAAGAGATCGATGTGACCACGCAATTTCCGAAATGCTGCTTCAAGAAGTCGGCCTCCTCCACGCAGACATGCAGCCCAACCGCAATGTCATTTGTAAAGTGATCGCCGCCGATCGGGATGACCGAGGTGTGAGCCACGGCTCCCTCGAAGAAGACGACGACCTCGGTCGAACCGGCACCGATGTCGATCAGGGAGACGCCCAGCTCACGCTCATCGGCGGAGACGGTGGCTTCCGCCGCCGCGACACCCTCGAAGATCGTGTCTGTAACTTCGAGACCGGCCTTGTTAGCACAGGTCACAAGGCTCTGCGCCGCACTGGCGGAGCAGGTGGAAAGGTGAAGATTGACCTCCAGGCGATTGCCGATCATCCCCACCGGGTCGTGAATACCCGGCTGCTCGTCCAGGATGAACT
>JAOAPJ010000175.1 GCA_025462805.1 Acidobacteriaceae bacterium | reverse complement strand
TGCGGTGGAGGTGCCTGCCGCCACGACAATTGACGACTGCTGGCGGCTGGTGAACACCTCAGAGGCGACCAAGCGGCACTGCATCATGCTCGAGAACTGCTGCTATGGATACAACGAGACGCTGGTGCTAGGCATGGTGCATGCGGGCCTGCTCGGCGATCTTCTCTATGGAGAGGGAGCCTACCTGCACGATCTACGGGAGGAGCTGTTCTCGAAGCAGGGGGAGGGGCTGTGGCGCCGAACTGTACACACGGAGCGCAATGGCAACCTGTATCCCACGCACGGACTCGGCCCGGTCGCGAACTATATGGGTATCAATCGCGGTGACCGTTTCGACTATCTCGTCTCCATGAGCACTCCGCAGCGCGGTCTGGATGCATACCGCAGCGCTCATCTCGACAAGGGAGACCCACGCTGGGCGGAGCGCTACATCACCGGTGACATGAATACGTCGTTGATCAAGACGGCGAATGGGCTCACCATCACGCTGAAGCACGATGTCTCGAACCCACGGCCATACGACCGCATCAACACTGTTGCCGGAACAAAGGGCATCTTCACCGACTATCCGCCGCGTATCTACCTGGACGGGCAGAAGGGTGAAGAAGAGTGGGCAAGCCTGGATGCGTACAAGCAATATGAGCACCCGTTGTGGCGCCAGGAAGGGGACGTGGCGCGCAAGGCCGGCGGGCATGGCGGTATGGACTACATCATGCTGTATCGGTTGCTGGATTGCATGCGCAAAGGACTCGCGCCGGATCTGGATGTATACGATGCTGCATCGTGGTCTGCACCCGGGCCGCTGAGCGCGGCGTCGCTGCAGGCGGGGAGCGGCCCGGCGAGGTTCCCAGACTTCACACGCGGCCGCTGGCACGAACGGTCGGGCTCACCGATCGGCGGCGCGCGTAACTAATGTGACGCTTTCCTCCTGTTCGATTACGACAAGCGTGCTTGCGTCGGGCACGGTGCGAGTCACATCCTATATCCCGTGAATCGACGAAACTTTCTGTGTGGCGCAACTGCTGTGGCGATGACGGTACCACGCCTGACGCTGGCTGCAGCGGTCCCTCGCCGCATCATCGATGCCCACATTCACCTTTTCGATCCACGCCGGCCGGATGGCGTACCCTGGCCCGAGCCGGGCGATGTGATCCGCCGTCCTTCGCTCCCGCCTCGATACGAGCGAATCGCCGGAAGATACGGTGTGGTCGGGGCGATCGCGATCGAAGCGAGCCCGCTCAAAAGCGACAATGACTGGCTCCTTCATACGGTCGAACGCTACCCTGTAATGGTGGGGATGGTCGGTAACCTTGAGCCATCGGACCCGAGCTTTGCCGGCGATTTGGAACGCCTGCACCGCAGCCCGCTGTTCCTCGGTATCCGCTACGGAAACTTATGGAAGCGTGACCTGGCGACGGCTCTGCAGGAGCCAAGCTTCGTTGACGGGTTGCGGCGGTTGGCGCGGTTCGGTCTCGTGCTGGAGAGCGCGAACCCGGATCCCCGCCTCATCCGTGCGCTGGTTGGCGTAGCGCAGCGGATTCCGGAGCTGACGATAGTGATCGACCATTTGCCCAACGCTCAGCAGCCGGACAGTGCAAGCGAGCGAACGGACTATCGTGCTCGACTGCAGGAGCTGGCCACTGCACCACGAGTTGTCGCAAAGCTGTCCGAGGTTCCCGTGAGACGAGAGGGCCGTCTGGATCGCAACGTCGCCCCTTATGAGGCGAAACTCGAATGCATATGGTCGCTGTTCGGAGAAGACAGGCTGCTCTTCGGCAGCGATTGGCCGAACAGCGACCATATAGCGAGCTACGGGGAGACCCTTGCGATCGTTCGGCAGTTCGTCGCAAGCAAAGGCGAAACCGCCGAAGAGAAGTTCTTCATGGCGAATTCGCAGCGAATCTATCGATGGCAGCCGAGGCGCTCGGACCAGCGTGAGTGAGTCGCTCGCGCACGGCTGCGCTCAGCGGGCAGAGAGGAAGTTGCCGTAGCCGACGACGATGGTGGAGGCGATGAGCAGCGAAAGTCCGCAGGCGACTAGAAAACGAGTACGGCGGCTGGTGTCCTTCCATTCGCGCAGCGCGATCCCCCAAATCGTAGCGAAGATGATGATGCTTGCCATGTGCAGTGTCCAGCTGGAAAAGTCATACTTGCCCATCTTCGTCTGACCCATGGAATAGAAAAAGAACTGGAAGTACCAGATGACGCCAGCCAGCGCAGCAAGCAGGTAATTGCGCAGGAGCACGGCTGGCGGGAGGCGGAGCGAAAGTTCCGGATGCAAGGGATCGAGGCTGATGAGTGTCTCCCCAGTGGTTGGCGAAGTGCCCATGGGGTTGCTGCCCGGTGCGCCGAGAAATTGCAATGCCGAGCGATTGCGCACGATCAGCGCGGCGGACCAGAGCAGGTTGGTGAGAAACCCGCCCCATAAAACCACCACCAGCACGGGGAGGTTCTGCCAAAGCAGAGCGCGGTGATGAACCACGAGCTGAGCAGCCGTGAGCTCGGCAAGCGGTTTGCCGGCGGCAAGCCCGTAAGCAAAGCAGGCGCTCATGATTCCGGCAAAGATGGCGACGGCCAGTCCCTTAGCGAAGGAGTAGTCGCGCTCCCCGAGCTCCGCCTTCTCCTCAGCGGGCACTTCCCTTTCTTTCGAGTAGCCGGCCATACCGTTGACCGCGATGGCCAGCAGGCAGACGAACACGCCCAACAGAATGATCTGGCCGCCGCGCTGGTGGAGGATGGCGGCGAGTTGTCCGCTGAATACGGGCGGCATCAGGGTGCCGAAAGCGGTGCAGAAACCGAGGGCGATGGCATAACCGAGGGCGATGCCGAGGAAGCGGATGGACAGTCCGAAGGTAAGGCCTCCTATACCCCAGAGCGTCCCCCACAGGAATGAATGCCAGAGCACCTGCGAGGGAGCGTGGTGCAGCAAGGCGGGCAATCCAGGAACGAGCAGGGAAGCGATCAGCGCAGGAGCCACGATCCACGCGGCGAAGCCCTGTACGATCCAATAAATCTCCCAAGACCAGCGTTTTATGGGCCGAAAGGGAATGAAGTTGCTGGCGGAGGCGAGACCGCCGATCCAGTGATACATGACCCCGACGAGGGGATTGGCACCCAAAGTTGCACCTCGAATATTAGGCCGTGCGGGCGGCAGAAAGGCTGCGCTCCAGGCGGGCGTCGCCTATCCTAGCGTAAGAGATGTCAAATGGAAAAGATTTTCCATTTGGAAAAGTCGGTCGGATCGACATAAACTCTGGCCTTGCCCGGAGGAGAATGCGATGAGCGGGAGCGAAGTCAGCGAGGACAAAATCCGCACCTTGGACAAGCTGCAGATTGAGATTCCGTCCTGGGGGTTCGCGAACACCGGCACCCGTTTCGGGAAGTTCCTGCAGCCGGGCGCAGCCACAACGCTTGAGGAGAAGTTCGCGGATGCGGCGGAAGTGCACGCGCTCACCGGGGTCACCCCGCAGCTTGCGCTGCACGTGCTCTGGGATATGCCCGGGGGCATACCGGACGCGGCGGTGATTCGAAGCCTAGCGGCGCGCTACGGCGTGCGCGCGGGCTCGGTCAATCCAAACCTGTTTCAGAACCAGGAATACAAGCTGGGCTCGATCTGCAATCCGGATCCGGGGATTCGAAGAATGGCTGTCGACCACCTGCTTGAATCGGTCCGGATTGCAAAGGAAGTTGGTTCAACCGATGTGTCGTTGTGGATTGCGGATGGCTCAAATTACCCCGGGTCACAAAGCATTCGTAACCGTATCGGATGGCTAGAGAAGGCCATGGGGGCGACACACGCAGAACTTGGCCCGGAGCAGCGCATGCTGATCGAATACAAGCCATTCGAGCCGGCCTTTTATCACACGGATGTGGCGGACTGGGGGATGGCGGTGCATCTGGCGCGCACGGCCGGCCCGCAGGCGCGTGTGCTGGTGGACACGGGGCACCACTACCAATCGCAAAACATCGAGCAGGTGGTGGCCTGGCTGCTGCACATGCGTCTATTAGGCGGCTTTCACTTCAACGATCGGCGGTATGCGGACGATGATCTGACGATAGGCTCGATCGATCCATACCAGGTCTTTCGGATTTTCCATGAAATCTTCAATGAGAGTGATGGCGCAGCGGTTGCCGAGATCGCCTACATGATCGACCAGAGCCATAATCTCAAGGGAAAGATGGAGGCGATGGTTCAGACCGTGGTGGCAGCGCAGGAGCTCTATCTGAAGGCGGCGCTGGTGGACCGCGAACGGCTTGCACATCTACAGGCCGCGGGCCAGATCGTCGACGCGGAAGAGTGCCTGCGGGCGGCCTTCTGGACCGATGTTCGACCAGCACTGGCCGGCTGGCGGCAGAAACGGGGACTGCCCGCGGATCCGATGGCGGCCCTGAGGGAGAGCGGTTACGTGGTGCGAATCGAGCGGGAGAGGGCTGCGAGGAACGCGGCGCTCTTGAGCACATATGCGTGAATTTCTATAGGTAAGTAAGTTGCTATTGAGATTTCGGTTGTGATATCTGTCGTTTCGCGGCCAAGGCGTGCTGGCGGCCGACCGTAGGAAGCAGGGATTGTTATGTCTGTCACTTTGGCTGGTTCGCAGATCCGGCTCGAGCACCTCGAAGACCGGTGGGATGACAGTGTGGCCCGCGGCATGGATGAACCTGAACTGCTGCGCTACCGCTCGAACCTATTAGGTTCGGACCTGCGGATCACCAACTTCGGCGGCGGCAACACAAGCTCGAAGATCGAGATGGCCGACCCGCTGACCCGCCGGCGGGCGTCGGTGCTTTGGGTGAAGGGAAGTGGCGGAGACCTCGGCAGCATCAAGCGCGAGGGTTTCGCGACGCTCTATATGGAGCGACTGCTCGCTCTCGAAGCGCTATACGCTGGTGTGGACCGCGAAGATGAGATGGTGTCCTATTATCCGCTCTGCACCTTCGGGCTCAATCCCGTGGCCGCATCGATCGACACCCCGCTCCACGGCTTCCTGCCATTTGCACACGTGGATCATCTACACCCGGACTGCGCGATTGCATTGGCGGCCGCGGCGAATGGCCGCGACAAGATGGAAGAGTTCAACCATCGCTACGGTCGCGCCCTGGTGTGGTTGCCTTGGCAGAGACCGGGCTTTGAGCTGGGGATGATGCTGAAGCGCTCCGCGGAGCAACAGCCGAACTGCGACGGGGTGATCCTTGGAGGCCACGGCCTATTCACCTGGGGTGCGACGCAGCGCGAGTGTTATCTAAACACCATCACCATCATCGATCAGCTCACGAGCTTCATCAATGAGCATCAGGCGAAGAAAGCAAGCGCCACGTTTGGTGGAGCAAAGCATGAGCCTCTAACAGACCGCAAAGCACTTGCCATGGAGATCCTCCCGTTCCTGCGCGGTCGTGTGAGCGCGCAGAAGCGTCTCATCGGAAGCTATTCGGACCACCCGGACGTGTTGGAGTTTGTGAATTCGGCTGCTGCAGAGCGGCTGGCGTTCCTTGGGACAAGCTGCCCGGACCATTTCGTTCGTACGAAGATTCGCCCGATGTATGTGCCCTGGGATCCGGCAAACGGAATGGACGCTCTCAAGGAGCAGGTGGACACCCGGCTCGCGGACTATCGAGACGAGTACGGCGCGTACTACAAGGCGCACGCGATGCCGGACTCGCCGGCAATGCGCGACCCGAACCCGACCGTGATCCTGATCCCCGGCCTAGGGATGTTCAGCTTCGGCAAAAGTAAGCCAGAGTCCCGGATCACTGGCGAGTTCTATGTGAACGCGATACACGTCATGAAGGGCGCTGGCGCATTGGAAGCCGGTGCTCCTGTCCTGCCAGTGGCGCAGTGCGGTTCAAGCGCGCTCGCCGAGGCCTTTGAGGTCTATAGCAATTATGTCGCTCTGCCGGTGGGAGAGGCCTTTCGCATTGAGTACTGGGCGCTCGAAGAGGCCAAGATTCGGCGCCAACCGCCGGAGAGGGAATTGAGCCGGCAGATCCTGATGGTGGTGGGTGGTGGAAGCGGAATTGGCCGGGAAGTGGCGAAGCTTGCGGCAGAGCGCGGCGCACATGTTGTGGTGGCGGATCGCGACGCAAGAGGCGCCGAGACTGTTGCTGAGGAATTAAAGAAGACGATCGGCAAGGAGTCAGCGGCTGCCGTGCCGGTTGATATCCGAAGCCGCGAATCAATCCGGGAAGCGATGCGCTTCGCCGTGGGGCAGTTCGGCGGTGTAGACATCCTGGTCAACACGGCGGCACTTTTCCCCTCATCCCCGACCGGCGTTATCTCTGACGAGCAGTGGGCGCTGACGCTTGAAGTGAACGTAACGGCCAACTTCCTGCTCGTCGAAGAGATCGGGAAGCTGCTGCGTGAGCAGGGTCTGCCGGCGAGCATTGTGCTCACGAGTTCGGCCAACGCGGTTGTGCCGAAGCGTGGCTCCGAGGCGTACGACGTGAGCAAGGCGGCACTGAGCCATCTGGTCCGCGAGTTAGCGGTGTCTCAGGCGCCGCTGATACGTGTGAATGGAATCAGCCCAGCGACCGTGGTGAAGGGATCGACGATGTTTCCCCGCGATCGGGTGTTGGCATCACTGAGGAAATACGGGATCGACAACGACGAGAGTATGACCGACGACGAGCTCCGCATGGCCCTAGCCCTCTTCTATGCAGAGCGGACGCTGACTCACCGCCCGATCGATCCAGAGACGTGTGCCGAGGCCATTCTCTTCCTCGCCGGGCCCAGATCGCCATGCACGACAGGCCATCTGATTCCCGTGGATGGCGGCCTGACGGACGCATTCCTGCGCTAACTCGAGAGGTACTCTATCGTGCTTGGCAGCCACCGTCCCTCTCTGATTGCGATTGACCTGGGTGCGGAGAGTTGCCGCATCTCGCGTCTGGAGTGGCAGGCAGAGCGCCCACGCATCAGCCTGATGCACCGCTTCGACAACGCGCCGATTGCGGATGGATCTTCGCTGTACTGGGACCTGGATCGCATTCTCTGCGAACTCGCGAAGGGTCTACTGCTCGGTGGCGATGGATTGGACGCTCCGATCGTATCGCTCGGAGTGGACGGGTGGGCCGTTGATTATGTGAGGTTGAACGACGCAGGTGTGCCGCTCGGGCCGCCACACTGCTACCGCGATGCGCGGACGGAAGCGACAATCGCTGCACTGCGGGCCCACTGCGCCGACGAGGAGCTCTATCAGTTGATCGGCGCGCAGCCATTGCGGATCAACACGCTCTATCAGCTCATGGCAGACGGCGCTGCCGGCGTCCCGCACGCTGCACCGTGGACCAACCTGCCCGAGCACGTGCTGACGGCGCTGGGCGGGCGCCGTGTCGCCGAGTACACCAATGCGACGCACACAGGACTGGTGGACATGGGACGGCACGCCTGGAGCGAAGAGGTCTTTCGCGTGGCGGGCCTCGACGCATCCGCGGCGCCCACGCTGGTGCAGACGGGGACGGATGTAGGCGTGCTCCGAGGATTGCCCGACGCACCTTCGGCGCTTACGAACACGCGGTTGATTGCGACGGCATGTCATGACACGGCGTCTGCGGTCGCTGCCATTCCGCTCGAAGGCGACGACTGGGCCTACATCAGCTCCGGCACATGGTCGCTCGTAGGCACGCTGCTGGATCAGCCGCTGCTAACCGCAGAGGCATGCCGGGCAGGCTTTACAAATCAGGGTGCGGCTGGTGACCGCGTGTGCTTTCATAAGAACGTTAACGGCATGTGGCTGCTGAAGCAGACAATCGAGCAATTGAGCCCAGGTGCTTCCATAGTTGACCTGATTACAGCCGCCGAGAACGCGCCAGCCCCTGACGGCCTCCTCGAGGTGGATGATCCCGACCTCTTGTTACCTGGGGCGATGGCGTCGCGCATAAATGAGCAGCGGGTAGCGCTTGGGCTCGCGCCCATCAGGGAGAATGCGTCGGAGCTGCCGCGTTTCGCCAGCCTGATCTTCCATAGCCTTGCTGAGCGCTATGCCGTAACGTTGCGCGACGCCCAGGGGCTGACCGGGAAGCGCTTCCGCAGGCTGGCGATTGTCGGTGGCGGGAGCCGGAACGGGCTTCTCAACAGGCTAACCGCGAGGGCCACGGGGATGGAGGTCTGCTGCGGAGTTGCAGAGAGCTCGACGATCGGAAACTTCGCCATCCAGTTGGCGACCTGGGAGGACGAGCCAAATTCGCCTACAAGGATCGCGTACTGGGCCCGTGTATTGACCGCTGTCGACGCGTGCTGAGACGCGAATCGCCCTGTTCATCATCTGCTATGACGACACACTCTTTCCGGAGACCGGACAAGCGGCCGTTCGCGTACCAGAGCGGCTCGGGCACACGTGACGCGCCTTCGGGGTGTACATGGACCGCGATGGCTGGATGTGATCGTAGTCGGACTGACAGAGCCTTCCAATAGAGAAACGCACCTGATATGGTGAACGCGCGGGGGTGGCACGATTGCAGCGCCAAAAAATGAAGCGCCTGTACCTGATTCCGATCCTTTCCAAGGCGCTCGACGTATTGGAGCTTCTGGAGGCGGACAATCATCCGCTGACACTCGAACAGCTCTTCCAGCGTGCGCAGATCTCGAAGACAAGCATCTACCGAATTCTCAAAACCTTCGTTCACCGCGGCTATGTTGCTCAGACTCCAGACGGGGCCTACCGGCTCGTGGCGCGACCGAAAAAGATTCGCTTTGGGTTTGCCGGAGAGAGCGCAGAGATGCCCTTCTCGGAGGCCGTGAGCAGCAGCTTGCGCGCGGCTGCAGCGGCTTCGGGCGTCGAGTTAATGGTCCGCGACAACCGCTATGATGCGGAGACCGCGATCCGCAACGCGAAGGAATTCGTCGCGGAGGGTGTAGACCTGGTGATCGAGTTCCAGATCGAGGAGCGGGTTGCTCCGCTGATCGCGCACACCTTCTCCAAGGCGGGCATTCCGCTCATTGCCGTAGATATCCCGCACCCGAGCGCAGTGTATTTCGGTGTGGACAATTTTCAGGTTGGGTATGAGGCGGGAGAACTGCTGGCGCAGCACGCCATCCGTTCCTGGAAGAGCAAGGTGGATTGGGTGTTGGGACTGGACGTTGCAGAAGCGGGCACCTTCGTTCAGAGCCGCATCACTGGAGCCTTTGAGAGCATACGCACTCTTCTGCCGGCAATCGGGCCCCGCGCCTATGTACGGCTGGATGGGCGCGGTATGCGGCTGACAAGCGCACAGGTAGTTTCCGAGTTCCTGCAGCGCCATGGGCGCTCGGATCGCGTGCTCATCGCTGCGGCGACGGATACGAGTGCCCTGGGCGCACTGCAGGTGGTACGCGAGTTGAACAGGGAGAAGAGCATCGCGATTGTGGGCCAAGATTGCATTCCCGAGGTGCTCGAAGAGATGAGGAAGAACAAGAAAGGGCCCCTGATCGCGTCCATCTCCCACGAAGCGCACACTTACGGGCCGCGACTAATTCAACTGGGGGTGACGCTGCTTCGCGGGCATACTGTTCCGCCATATAACTACGTGCAGCATCGAGTTGTTGCGCCCGACGCCGTGCTATCCGCCGAGGCTCTCGCCGAGACGCCAGCCAGAGCGACCTCAGGGGTCTGAGTCGCCTGATTTGTGGTTCCAAAGCCTGCTTCTGGCGACGGAATCGAGTCGCGAAATAAGCTCGAACGCCCTCTCCTGTACCGCCTTCCACACATTTTGCGGGGCCGTATGGCCCGATGCAGCATGCGTTAGTGACGGTCAAGTCCCGCGGCTGGCATATTTCATTGGAGAATTATTTTTACGCTTGACAATGTTTCTTGAGGGTCGATATTGTCTGCGCGCTGGAAGAAGTTCCACTTCACGAATGCCAGAGCAGGGTCCTTTCGAGCGCAACTCTGCCAGAGGGAAGAGCAGTCGACGGAGTTACTTCCAGCGGTCCCGGTAGTTCGCCGGGGCTCAATTTGCGGGGAGGAACAGATGATACAGAAGCTCAATCGCTGGCTATCGACGGGCGTAGCTGCGGTCCTGCTGGTGGCGACGGCGCACGGCCAAGGCGGGGCGACCGGCACGATCCTTGGCACGGTCACGGACAATACTGGGGCCGTGGTACCAAATGCCACAGTGACAATTACAGACACAGCCACCGGCATTGCCCATACGGCAATCTCCAGCTCGGCGGGCGATTACTCCGTGCCCGACCTGATTCCTGGGCCGTATGCCGTGTCGGTGACGGTCCCCGGATTCGCGAAAGAGAATATCGGCGGGATCTCGCTTGGTGTAGCGCAGCAGGCGCGAGTGAACGCGCAGATGAAACCGGGCGCGAACACGGAGACAGTGCAGATCAATGCTTCGGCTGTGGCGCTGGACACGGACACAGCAGCCGTGACGCAGCTTGTGACGCAGCGCCAGGTGGACCAGCTTCCGCTGAACGGACGCAACTTTCTCAACCTGCTGTTCATTGGTGCGGGCGCCGTGCAAACGGTGGGCGAGCAAGGCCAGATGCGACAGGGCGAAGGCAACGCGATCAGCATCAACGGAGCGCGACCGGAGTCAAACAACTACACACTGGACGGTATGGTGAACACAGATACGGCGCTGAACACGCCTGCGGTCATTCTGTCGCAGGACGCCATCCAGGAGTTTCGTGTTCAGAGCGAAACGTACTCGGCCGAGTATGGATTCAGCGCAAACCAGATCAATATCGTGAGCAAGAGCGGCACTAACAGGCTGCATGGAGCTGTTTTCGAGTTTGCGCGTAACGATGCATTCGATGCGAGCACGCATTTCCAGCCGTCCAAGCCGGAGTTGCGGCAGAACCAGTTCGGCTTTGTGCTAGACGGTCCGGTTGTCATTCCAAAGCTGTACGACGGCCGCGACAAGACCTTCTGGCTGGCAAATTATGAGGGCTGGCGGATTCGCAACGGCACGAGCAGCTATTTCAACGTGCCGACCCCGGCGGAGTTGAGCGGAGACTTTGCGGCCTCCGGGCTGCCCGCATATGGGACCGCGGCCTGCACGAGCGCACTGGCGGGGGGCAATCCCTGTATGCCGATCGATCCGGCGACCGGGGCTCCCTTTGCGGGTAACGCGGTTCCGGCGACGCGCTTCTCACGACTGGCGGCGGTGACGGCGAAGCTGTTTCCGGCTCCGAACTGCTTTACCGCCGATTGCCTGGGCAACTTCCACCTGAGTACGGCGCTGCCCAACGACACTGACCAGCAGACCTACCGCCTGGACCAGAACGTCGGCAGGTGGGGTTCCGTGTTCTTCCGGTATACAAAGGCGGATTACTCATTGCAGACAACGAGCACCACATCGTTGCCGGCCGGCCTCAACAACTTTAGCGAGAGCTCGACAAGCTGGGAGATCTCGCACACGATTACGCTCCGGCATGCGTTCGTCAACAACTTCAGAGTGGGCCACTTGGGAGCGACGGTCATCCAGGGCGATAGCCCCGCGCCGCAGTCTGACGTGAGCGCGCTGGGATTGACCGGTGTCTTCAGCAACCTTCCGGCTTACGCGCGCGGGTATCCGAACATCGGGCTGCAGAACCTGAGCGGCGCGGTGGGCAGTCCCGGCAACAACCCGACGACCAGCGACATCCCCATGTGGGAATTCGCGGACTCGGTTTCGACAGTGAGGGGAAGGCACACCTTCAGCACAGGCTTTGACTACCGCAGTTGGGTACAGCGGCGCGATCTGTCGACGAACTTTCTTGGCTCCTACAGCTTCAACAATACGACCATCAGCAACAACAGCAGCGGGTGCCCGACGGTACACTGCGGCACGGGCAATGCGGTGGCTGACTATCTACTTGGCTACTACGCGGGTGCCAGCACCTTCCAGCCGGGTCCGTTCAGTCAGTCGAGCAGCAGTACTCCGGGCAACCTGAACCAGTTCGTCTTCAAATACATCGGCCCATACCTCCAGGACGACTGGAAGGCAGCGCCGAATCTGACGCTGAACCTAGGGCTGCGCTGGGACTTCCGCACCGTGCCGTATGAGAAGAACAACAAGATGTTCTGGATCGACAAGCAGAACGCACTCGGGGGCATGTGCTTTGCAAATCCGACGCTGTTGACGGACGGGATCGCGCCGTCGGGCAATGGATTCTACCGATACTGCGGCCGCAACAACCCCGCCGATCCGCAGTATGGTGTGTTTGCGCCGCGCGTGGGTTTCGCTTATCGCTTCACGGATAAGACAGTCGTCCGCGGCGGCTATGGAATGTTCTTCGACTCTTCGGAGACGCGCGAAATCGACAACTCGGGCGACCTGTATCCCTATGTAATTCGCGCTTCACTGACCCCGACGGTGGACCCCACGCTGCCGAAGTCGACTGACAACCTCTTCGTCCCGGCGACGAGCCTGCGCCCGGTGGCTGTGGGGTCGAATGGAGGTACGACGTTTCCCGCAGGCAGCCAGTTCGTTGCGGTTATCATCTCGGAGAATCCAAAGAATCCCTACGTGCAGCAGTGGTCCGCTTCGGTGCAGCGCGAGTTGGCGCGGAATACGACACTGGAGCTGAACTACGTAGGCAACAAGGGCACGCATCTGCTCGACCGAATCAACATCAATCAGCCCTTTCCCGTGGCCAATCCTGGCTTCTGCCAACTGAATCCGACCCTTGGCGACTGCCCGGTGGTCAACCGTAAGCCATTGCCCAATTTCACCAATGGCACCGGCACGCTCGATAGCCGGTGGATCGGTTATTCGAACTACAACGCGGCGAATGTGCGGATCGAGCGGCGCTCGACCGACCTGGCGCTGCTGGCAGTCTATACGTGGTCGAAGAGCATGGATGACAAGTCGGCGGCGGCTGGAATCGGCGCGACGAACGGGTTTGCCGGCCACCAGAACGATCACAACCCGAATGCCGACTATGCGCGTTCGGACTTCGACGTAGGGCAGCGGTTTGTGTTGAGTTACGTCTATGAGCTGCCGGTGGGTCGAGGCAAAAGGTTTGGCGGCCAAATAAATCGCGCGGCAGATCTGGCAGTGGGTGGCTGGCAGTGGACAGGCGTGGGTACGTTCCAGCAGGGATTCCCGTTTTCGGTGCAGGGGAACGATCAGTTTGGATTGCTCGAGGCGTACAACGAGCGTGCGAATGTGATCGGCAGTCCGCATTCGAACTTCTCCAAGAGCATCAACCAGTGGTTCAATACAGCGGCTTTCCAGCAGCCACTGGCGGGCGAATTCGGTAACAGTGGACGAAACATTCTGCGGGAGCCGGGTATCAATAACTGGGACATGGGAGTGGACAAAAGCTTCGCTCTGGGGGACCGGGCAAACTTCCAGTTTCGTGTGGAGAGCTTCAACACCTTCAATCATGTTCAGTACGGCGTCGATCCCACGTCACCGAGTGCGGCAGCGGGAGGGCCGGGTACGGGCGCGGTGGACCGAAATGTGAACGACCAGCCGCCCGCGGCGAATGTACTGTTCGGCCACGTAGTCTCAGCGCGGCCGGGCCGCGTGCTGCAACTTGGAGGCAAGATCACATTCTGATGATGGTCTTCCTGCGTGGACTGCCAAGTCGCGAGCAGTCCACGATTTTTGAGCGGTAGACTGGCACACATGACACGGTCGGGTTTTCTGTCCGCATACGCGATTCTCTCGCTGTGCCTTCTCTGGACGGCGGTTGCGCAGGAGCCCCCGAAAGGCGCAGAGTCCCTATCCCAGCGCGGCCGCAGTGCGCTCGAAGCTGGACGCTACAAAGAGGCCGAGGCCTCATACGCAGAGCTGGTGAAACGGGAGCCGGATGTCGCCGAACTGAGGGTGACGCTGGGCATGGTCTATTTCAAGGAAGGCAAGTTCGACGCGAGCGTGGGCGAGCTGCGTCATGCCCTGTCGCTGCGACCGGGCATGACGCGGGTGGACACGCTTCTTGCGATGGCGCTCTCTGAGAAGGGACAGTATAAAGAAGCATTACCTGCTCTGGAGAAGGGTTTTCGGCAGACAACAGACGGCGAGCTTCGGCGGATGTGCGGGCTGCGGCTTGAGCGAGCGTACACGGCGCTGCACAGCGATACGAAGGCCGTGACCACGGCGACGGAGCTGCGCGCTGCGTATCCGGAGGACCCCGAGGTCCTTTATTACTCTAGCAAGATCTTCGGCAATGCAGCGTTCCTGACGGCGCAGAAGCTCTTCCAAGCTGCGCCGGAGTCAACTTGGGCATTGATGGCCGCGGGCGAGGCACAAGAGGCGCAGGGCGACACCGATGCTGCTGTAGGCGACTACAAGGCAGTCCTCCAGAAGGATCCGGAGCGGCAGAATGTGCATTACCGCATCGGACGCACGTTGCTGGCGCGTGCGGAGGGTAAATCAGACGCAGACGATCTGAAGCGCGCGGCTGAGGAGTTCCGTCAAGAGTTGGCGCTCGACGAGGCCAATGCGAATGCGGCGTACGAACTTGCGGAGATTGAACGCAGGCAGGGCAATGTGGCGGAGGCGCTGCGGTACTTCGAACAGGCTGTGGAGAGTTATCCGATGTTTGAGGAGGCGCATGTGGGGCTGGCGGCGGTGCTCTCCACACAGGGCGACGTGAGCGGGGCGTTACCACATCTGGAGCGTGCTGTGACGCTGAACCCGGAGGACCAGGTGGCGTGGTACCGGCTGGCGCAGGTGGACCGCAAGCTGGGCCGGGCGGAGGAACAGAGGAAGGCGCTCGCGGAGTTTGCAAGGTTGCGAGCCCAGAGACATGGAGTGGTGCCCGCGACAAACGCGGAGGTCACTCCGCAGCGGCTGGACTTAGCAGAATCGCAGCAGTAGGCGTTTAGTCAGCAGACTTGTTGGATGGGGATCTCGAGCAGGCGGGCGAGCTTCTGGAGTACCGGACCGAGGTGGCCGATGCCGATAGCGCAGTGGTGAGCCGGACCCTGGTCGTTCCAGCGCTCTACGAACGAGCGGGCGTCCAAGGGGAAGCGGAAGCGGCTATTCGTATTGCCCATGGCGAGGGTCTCGCCGGATTCGCACGTGGCGTGTGCGACAAGCAGTTTGTAACTGCCACAGCGCTCTTCGGCAATGGAAAGCAGCGTGACCGGGCCCAAGCGGACGGACATCTCTACGGAGAGGCCGCGGCCAACCTTGCCGTGGTACACATCCAGAGGACGGACTTTCGTGCGGCCTTGCGCGATTGCGGTGTGGCCAGGGCCGTCGTGGCCCATGAGAACGATGTCATCTGCGAAGTCGATCGCGTAGTACTCGGTGAATGAACCGCCGGCCCCGAGTGTATCGAGGATCTTCATCGCGATGGCGTTCTTCACCTCATACTCGCCCGCGACGGGGATATGGTTCGCGGTCAGCAGCGAGGTGCCGAGAATGATGGAGCTCATTGTGTCTTCGTTGGCGGCGTTACCCGTTCCCTTGTAGTAGTAGGCGAGTGCTCCGAGTTCATGTGTGGATACGAAGCGGTCTAGTGCGATGGAGGTGCGGGCGGCGCGATCGAGTTCAGCAGGAGGGCAGTCGGGCTGGACGTCGAACTGAGTGTGGAGGTGCGCGACGCGTTCGGCAATGGCGCCCGGAGCAACGGATTCGCGGAGGGCTGTGAGTTCGTCCACCTCGAGCATTTCGAGATGACAGCCGAAAGTGATAGCGATCTGTGTGATGTCCGTCGCGACGTCCAACATGCCGCTGTAGTAATGGCCGAGGAGGCCGAGATTCATGGCGCGCAGAAGGGAGCGAACTCGCGCGGCGGCGAGCCACTCGCGTATCTGCTGCCATGTCTCCAGCTCGTCCAGATACCCCGTGACCTGGTGGAAGGGGAGTCCAGCACGGACGAAGAGATTCGCGATCTCCGGTACGGGGCAGGCGGAGCAGTAGGCGAGCCAGGCGCCGGTCATGCGTGTGCGATCCGACAGGCGATTGACAGCCTCGTAGTCAATGGCAGACGTCGGCTGCAGGTTAAGCACGAGGATAGGAATATTGGCCTGCTGAGCGAGCAGCAGCACCGTGCTGGAGAGGGCATAGGTAGTGACGTAGAGCAGGAGCAGGTCGATGTTCGCCGCTCGACAGTCGCGGCCCACGTTGCGGGCTCGCGTGGGGGAGTCGACCAGGTCGAGCGTGATGAGCTCGACACCCGGCTGGCGCAGTTCGCTCGCGACGTGAGCGACGTAGCCCTCGAGCTGGTCGCGCAAGCCATCGAACTGCTCCCAGTAGGCCTCGAGGCCGATGCCGCAAAGGCCAACGCGGAGCTCCGGTGTGACGGACATCGGCTACTTCCAGCTCAGGACGGCCACCGCGAAGGGCGCCAACGTGAGCGAGGAACTGCTGCCATGGATGACACGCGGTGGGTTGTCTGCTGTCTCGCCATCGACGGCCGTTACGGTGTACCCAGTGACGGCTGCCGGTAGCGCCACCTCAGCGGAGCGGTTATGCCGATTGAGCAAGAGGAGCTTGTGGCCGGCCGAGGTCTCGAAGGCCTGCGCTTCGATGTCGCTTGCGTGGCTGGTCTCGGTTTTGACCAGCGTGTCGCCGGCGTGGAAGTTGTCCTTGATCAGCTTCAGCGTCCAATAGCGCGCATTGGGCTGGCCCGTCTTCCAATTCATCATTGAGACGCTGGGGAATTGAGACGGGTAGCCGACAAGCTGCGATTCGCCGATGACGTCAATGCCAAGCCTGGAGAGATTGATAAAGAGGTACGCGTAAAGGGAGCCGGCGGCGTTCCAGTAAAGGGCGGGGATGTGGTCGGGCTGCGCCTTCCCGGCGCGAATCTCTTGTTCATCCGTTGGCAGGATGACGCCAAGCTCGTCGAGGTCGGTCTTGGTTTGCGGAGCAAGCCGCTTGCGAATCTCTTCAACGTAGCGAACGTTGGTGATGAAGCGGTCGGCCTGATCGAAGAAGGTGTACTGCCAGTCGTCGAGGGTCTCCGGTAACTGCGGTGTGGCGTAGAAGTGATAGGAGATGTAGTCGATGGGCGTGCCCGGCTTGTGGTGTGTGGGATCAAGAAAATAGCTGAACCAGCGCGGATCAAGCTGAGGCTGCGCAAGGGCGAGCCCCATAAACTTCGTGTCCGGGCTGACCTTGTGGATAGCGGCCACGATGAGGTCGTAGCGAGCGGTGTACTGCTCGGGCGTGGTCTGGTGTTCGAAGTCCACTTCGTTGAGCACCTCCCAGATAGGGAACTTGTAGTGGTATCCGGATTCATGGCGCTTGCCGTTCTCGTCGCTGAATCCGCCCTGCGTGTACCAGCTCACCAGGCGCGCAAAGTAGTCCGCGACCTGCTGGCCAGACGGGTCCTGGAGTTCCGTGCCCTGCGTGTAGTTCCACACCACCTGGGTTGGGTCGTCAGGATATTCGACGGGTTTGTCCGTCTTAAACATCCAGGCGGGCATGGTGCTGAAGTTCATGACGGTGCTATGGCCTTCGGTCGCGTTGAGGAAGTCTTTCGTCAAGGGGTCGATCAGCGAGAAATCCCATGAGGTACCGCCGGCGGTGGGTGGCTTGAGCTCCGCCACGGCCAGTCGCGGGTATGGCTCCCAAGGCACGTAGCGCACGGCGTCGGCGCCGAGATCCTTTAGGGCCTTGAAGGTTCCGTCATGAATGGGGGAGCCGGGACGCGTCATGGGGTTGACGACAACCTGCAGAGTTGGAGTGGACTTCGACACGATCAGTGTCTTCGTCCAGTCGATCGTGACGACATTGGGCTTCGCCTGGTCCAGGCCAGGTTGGG
>JAOAPJ010000161.1 GCA_025462805.1 Acidobacteriaceae bacterium | reverse complement strand
ACGCGGTCGAGCACGGTCGTGAGGGGTACGGACCGGCTGCTGCCGCGCGTCGTGGGAATGATGCAGAAGGCGCAACGGTTTCCACATCCGTCCTGGACCTTGAGGTTCGGTCGCGTGTCGACGCAGGCCGCGAGATCATCGGCAGCGAGATTGGCATGGGCGAAACGATCACCGACAAAGATGGGTACGCCACTGGTGGTGCGGAGATCCGCAATCGCAACCAGAGGGCCGGAATGGGCGGTGCCCGCCAGGCGCGAGGCCACACGCGCAAGCAGACCCTTATGGCTGTTTCCCACGACTGCGTCCACACCAGGCAGGGCAGCGACTTCGTCGGGCGCACGCTGGGCGTAGCAGCCGGTGACGATGATGCGCGCGTCTCGATTGGCGCGGCGCACGCGGCGCAGATAGGCGCGAGCGTGACGCTCGGACTCGGCGGTGACCGCGCAGGTATTCAGCACCACAACGGCTGCGTGTTCTGCGGGCAGGGCTGGGCCGTACACCTGAGCCAGCTCTGCTGCGAGTGCGTCGCCGTCGGCGTGGCTTGCGCGACAGCCGAAGTTTTCGACGTGGTATCCTTCCACGTTCTCAAGTGTAAGCAATGGGAAGGTATGGTCCCTCGGCATTTCCACGGGCCCCTTGCTGCTATGTTGTTGTGAGGACTTCTATGAAACGACGCATTCTGCTGGTAGATGACGAGCTCGCGATTTTGTTGACCCTGAAGGCGGTGCTCGAGATTCACGGTTTTGACGTGGACACGGCCGCTTCAGCCCGCGAAGCCAAGTCGAAGATCCGGTCGCACATCTATCACATGGTCATCACCGACATGCGGATGGAGAACGAGCGCGCGGGCGTGGACGTGGTGCGTACTGCTCGTGAGGCAGAGTACGACCCTGCGATCGCGATGCTGACCGCCTTCCCGCTGCCTGGGGAAGAGTGGGAGAGTGCCGGAGCAGACCAGATGCTGGTCAAGCCGATGAACACAAACGATCTGCTGATGCAGATCGAAGCTTTGCTGGTGACCCACGAGGATAAGAAGCACCGCGCCAAGCAGAGCGTACAGCCCGACTATGCCGCTGCAGGACAAGTGGCGGACCACGAAGCAAAGAAGTCGAACGGGACGCGCCGCAAGGCGACCGCTGGCAGCTAGGCACACCAGCCCTGGGGAACTGCAGGCGCATCGCCACCGCAGCGCTGGCTACTGAAGCTCCAGGGCGATCTTCCTCCCCTAGCGCGCCCGCTATGTCATCTCACCCCTGCGGTCACTTCCGGAGCTACGATTCGGGATTCGATCGCATCCGGCAGACCTGCAGCTTCGAGAGGACTGATGTTGTCCGCGGAAGAAGCA
Source organism: Acidobacteriaceae bacterium (assembly GCA_025462805.1). The sequence continues at coordinate 5,187 of JAOAPJ010000161.1, read as the reverse complement.
GCGGGCTGGGGCGTAGGGCTAGCTCGTCGATTGCTCTCGAAGCAGGATCGGCACAGCACCGGGCGGCCTTGGGTTGGCCGAAAGGGCACCGTGGTCTCCTGCCCGCAGACGGAGCAGTGGGTACGGGTCTCTGCCCGTACGCTGGAGCCGCCACCTCGCTTCAGCTTGCAAGCCTTACAACGCTTGGGATCGTTGTGAAACTGTTTGTCGTGGAAGAACAACTGCTCGCCGGCGGTGAAGATGAAATCCTTCCCGCAATCTACGCACCGTAGCACTTTATCTTGGAATTCCATGACCCGGTCCGTTGCCGGGCCTTCCTGCGCCCCAGCAACATCCCACCCTCCTCGAAAAGATCTACCGACCTACGTGGCCCAGCCGCTGCAACGGCTATGAAACGAGACGAAAGCCTAAGGGGGAGACACTTCCGGGGGAAGAAGCGGGAACCCGCGCGCGCGCGGGTCCTCGGAGACACGCAGGGCCCGGATCGACGTCGTCGATCTTTCGGGCCCCGTGTTACTGCTGCGACTTTATTAGTCCTGTTCTTTGCGCGCCTTTTTCCGGTTTCGCTTGCGCGCTAGAGCTTCCTTCACGCGCTTGCGCTCACCGGGCTTCAGGTAGAAGGAGTGACGCTTCACTTCCTTGATGATGTCCTCCTGCTGTACCTTCCGCTTGAACCGGCGTAACGCATTTTCGAGCGGCTCGCCTTCCTGTACACGAACCTCAGCCAATGAACTGCCACCTCCAAACTGCCCTATGGGGTCAAACGTTAGGATACGGTACTGGCAGGCGGCATAGTCAAGATATTCCTCGCCCTTCGTACCACACCCTTTCGTATGCACAATCAGCAGTTTGGCGTCACGAAAGTTCCCCCGGGAGGGATACTGAAGGGGTAGGCGTGACGCCGGGTGTCTCCGCACCGGAAGAATGGGCTTCAGCCTCCCTTAACGAAAAAGGGTGCACACTCGTGGAATGATGCATCTTTTCTGTCTGTGACGCTGTCGCGGTCGGCCCGGCGGTCGAGGATCGTCGAGGATAAGGACCCCGACATGACGTTTGACAGCGATTGGCGTCTGATCGAAGGGGAGCAGGAAGTATTCCCACCGAATCTGCGCTGGCCCGTCTTCACGGCTACCGGGCAGGTCGGGTGTGGAGAGAAGGTTGGCGAGGTCGAGTCTGTGACACGCGGCGGCGCAGCTACGGCGGATGAGACCACCATCACAAGGGACGGCATGCGGCGTAAGGTTGCGTTTGGACCTGATGACGCGCGGCGGGCTGCTGTTTGACGCGAAATTGGGGCTCTGGAATGCCGCAGAGGTACTGGTCGAGAATCGCACGATACAGATTTTTGCGTAGCGCCTGGCTACCCGTCCTGCTGGCGGCGATTCTCGTCCTTAGGGGGATCGGCGGTAACGCTGCGGCTGCCACCGCGAGCGCACCCGTTGCCGGCACGGACCGGGCCACGGTGAATGTTGTGACCGCCATGGTGCAGGCGGAGAAGCGGGCGCGGCATGACCGTACGTACTTCCGCTACACGTCAGAAGAGCGCTCCTCCCGCACTGGCGGACACCTCTGGCGCGAGTATGTGGTGGAAACCCCAGAGGGTCTGCTCCGCCGATTGGTTGCGGTAGATGGCCAGCCGCTTTCTCAGGCTCGTGCCGAGGCCGAGGATCGCCGCATCGCGGCACTGGTGGGGCACCCGGATACTCTGCGGGCGCTGAATGCCGATCGCCACTCTGATGAGGAGCGCGTGGGACGGATTCTGGACATTCTGCCGAAGGCGTTCATCTGGACGACCGATGGCATGCAGGGAGATTGTGCCCGTATCAGCTACAGACCCAACCCGGACTTCACGCCTTCCAGTTACGAGGAACGTATCGTGCATGGAATGGCGGGTACCCTGCTCATCCGCATGCCTACCACGAGGCTCTGCGCTATCGATGGGCATGTGGTCGATCGCATCACCTTCGGCTACGGGCTGCTGGGCCATATTGAAAAAGACAGTCACTTCAGCGTGACGCGGGTGCCGGTGACCCTTACGGACTGGAAGAATTCTGTAATCGACGTGCACCTGGACGGCAAGATCCTGCTGCTGAAGAGCATCTCCCGCGACGAGAAGGCGCGCCACATGAATGCACAGGCACTTCCATCCAACCTGACACTGGCGCAGGCGGCCGCCCTGATCAAACCATGACCCATCTTTCACGAAGCAGCGCATCCTGGCTGGTCGCGCTGAGCCTTGCGGCCTCCGCTTCGCTGGAGCTTGCCGCCCAGACCACGCCGGTGCCTGCGGCTTACACGCCGCTGCACGATCTCAACCCGCTCATCCTCGGGGCAAAGGTTCCGTTGCGCGTCACGGCCACGCAGACGATCCCATTGCGCAAGGGGCAGCCTTTTTATGGGCGGCTGGCGGAGCCAGTGTATGGCCCGGACCGCCTCCTGCTGCCGGAGGGAACAACAGCGGAGGGCGTGATCGCGGAGACGCCGCTCGCCGCTCGCAGCGAGCGCGTGAATGCGAAGCTCGATGGAGACTTCACGCCGCTGCGCGAGCCGACCATCCGGGTGACGCAACTCACCCTTCCCTCTGGCGCGGTGGTGCACCTGGACGCCGAGGGTGGCATCCGTAATGCGACTACGATCTCGCTGGGTCGCCCGGCAGAGAAGACCTCGCTCTGGAAGCGGATGAAGGACCTGGCGCGGGGGCGGGTGCAACAGGCACGCGACACCGTGCGGGATACGAAGCAGGAGCCGCACAAGGGTGACAAGGTAAAGCAGATGCTCTACCGTCAACTTCCCTATCATCCGCAACGTGTGTGGGCGGGGTCGACCTTCGATGCCGTGCTGCGGGGCCCGCTGGTGCTGCCGCCCAATCCTCAGAATCCGCCCATGCTGCGGGCCAATAGCGTCGATTTGACGTCAGGCACTTTGCAGGCGCGCCTCGTCTCCGGCGTCAGTTCAGAGTCCGCGAAGCGGCACGACTCTGTCTCTGCCGTGCTGGTGCGGCCCTTTTGCGATGGGAAGGGGGCGGTCATGCTGCCCGCCGGCACAGCCTTGAACGGGCTGGTGCTGGAGTCGCAGCCGGCACGCTCGTTCGGTCGCAACGGCAAGCTGCGCTTTTCTTTCCACAACATCGCGATGCCGCCCACCCCCCGGCAGCCGCTGCAGACGGAACACATTCAGGGGAACCTCTCCGCGATCCAGGCGCAGCCGGGACAGAACGTGTCCATTGATGAAGAGGGTGGCACGCGGGCCCAGCCGGACAACGGCAGATTTCTGGCACCGCTGGTGCTCGGCCTAATGGCAGCGGCCTCCCAGGACAGTGATGGCGGCGTGCTGCGGCAGGGCGTAACGAGCAACGGCTTCGGCCTGGCGGCGCGTGTGGTCACGATGGCCGCGGCCAGCCGAAATGCGTCGACCGGGTTCGCAGCATTTGCCTTCAGCAAGTCGATCTACAAGCGCTACATTGCGCGGGGGCATGAGGTGACCTTCCCCACCAATACGGAGATGGCGATCAGCCTGGGGCGGCGCTAGCGAGCGACGAGGGCGCCGCAGCCGAGGCCACAGATGCAGCAGCTACACTGATGGGATGAAGAAGCTGCTATGCCGTGCGACCCCACTATGCGGCAAGATGGTGCGGGGGTGCGGCGCATGATCCGCTCGTACCTGGGCCACACCCCGGTGATTCCAGAGTCGTGCTATGTAGACATCTCGGCGCAGGTGCTGGGCGATGTGGCGCTGGGGGAGCACTCCAGCGTTTGGATGAATGCGGTATTGCGCGGCGACGTGCATTCGATTCGGGTAGGCGCGAACTCTAACGTGCAGGACTGCGCCGTACTGCATGGCATGCGCCACCGGTGGCCGGTTGTGGTGGGCGACTGGGTCACCATCGGTCACAATGCGACCGTGCATGGCTGCGTGATTGAGGACACGTGCCTGATCGGCATGGGCGCCGTTATCCTGAACGGGGCGCGCATCGGCGAGGGATCGATCATCGCGGCTGGTGCGCTCGTGCCCGAGGGAACGGTCGTGCCGCCACGGACTCTCTGGGCAGGGTTGCCCGCCAAGCAGCGGCGCGCGCTCGAGGACAGCGATCGAGACGCCATCTTGATGTACGCCAACAACTATCTGGATTACACCCGCACCTACCTCGAGGAACGGAAGCACTGGCCGCCCGAGTAGTCTGGCTAGTTTGGGAACGGGTGTGGCTGCTTTCTTCATCCAAGCTTAGAGGGCCGTCCGCCAGCGGGCAGGAGAGCGGGTACGGCAATTGGAGGATTCAATGGTACCCTGCACCCATCTGGACGAGATCCGGGACGTGAGACCACATACCCGTGGATGCGAAGAATGCCTCAAGATTGGCGACTCCTGGGTGCACCTGCGGCTCTGCATGGAGTGCGGCCATGTAGGCTGCTGCGATTCCTCAAAGAACAAGCATGCCACCAAGCACTTCCATCGCACGACGCATCCGATCATGCGCTCAATTGAGCCAGGGGAGACCTGGGGCTGGTGCTACGTCGACCAGGTGCAACTCGAGTTCGCCTGACGCGACCGGAACCGCCTGAGCGCCACGCCGCTCCTGATCGGCTGACCCTGCATTTGTTGTTGCAAAGCGCTCTCTACCCCGCTACCGTTTTTGGCGGTATCAATCGAAACGGCAAGCGCGGAGAGACGCGACGGTGAACAGCCAATGAATCAGGTCCGAGTTCTGGTGGGCACGCGCAAGGGCGCGTTTGTACTGACGGCAGACGGCAAGCGTAAAGACTGGCAGGTAAGCGGGCCGCACTTTGCAGGCTGGGAGATCTATCATGTCAAGGGCTCTCCCGCGGACCCGAATCGCATTTACGCGTCGCAATCGAGCGGCTGGTTCGGACAGCAGATACAACGGTCCGACGATGGTGGCAAGACCTGGGAGCCAGTGAACAACCGCTTCGCCTATGACGGCGTTCCCGGGACGCACCAGTGGTACGACGGCACGGCGCATCCGTGGGAGTTCAAGCGCGTATGGCACATTGAACCTTCGCTGACCGATCCGGATACCGTCTACGCCGGCATCGAAGATGCCGCGCTCTTTCAATCGAAGGACGGAGGGAAGAGCTGGGCAGAGCTCTCCGGCCTGCGCGGCCACAGCACCGGCAAAGACTGGCAGCCCGGCGCGGGCGGCATGTGCCTGCATACCATCATGCTGGATCC
>JAOAPJ010000159.1 GCA_025462805.1 Acidobacteriaceae bacterium | reverse complement strand
GCGCGCCACCGTCACCTGGCCGCACGAGCCGCAATGCCACGCCGGGATGCGGTGTCCCCACCAGAGCTGACGCGAGATGCACCAGTCGTGGATGTTGCGCATCCACTCGTCGTACGTCTTGCGATATTGTTCCGGCGTAAAGCGGATGTGGCCCTCGTCCACCGCCGCAATCGCCTTGTCCGCCAGCGGCTTAATCCTGATGAACCACTGCATGGAGAGCCGCGGCTCGACGATGGTCTTGCTGCGGTCGCACTTGCCCACCGCATGCATGTAGTCCTTGATGGAGAAGCCGGGCGTTCCTTCCAACTCGGCGACAATGCGCTTGCGAGCCGCAAAGCGATCCAGTCCAGCAAACGGCCCCGCCACCTCGTTCAGGTGTGCCGTCTCATCCATGATGTTGATCGACGGAAGCTTGTGACGCTGGCCAACGGCGTAGTCGTTGGGATCATGCGCAGGTGTGATCTTCACCGCGCCCGTGCCGAAGTCAGGACTCACCCACGAGTCAGCGATGATGGGAATCTCGCGGCCGATGAAGGGCACGCGCACCTTCGCGCCCAGCAGGTGCTTGTAGCGCTCATCGTCAGGGTGCACAGCGACCGCTACGTCGCCGAACATCGTCTCCGGGCGAGTGGTCGCGATCAGCAGCGATTGATCGGATCCCACGACGGCGTAGGGAATCGTATACAGCTTGCCCTGCTGCTCCTCATGGATGACTTCAAGATCAGAGATTGCCGTCTGGCAGTCCGGGCACCAGTTCACAATGTAGGAGCCGCGATAGATCAGGCCCTGTTCATGCAGCCGGACGAAGGCCTCGCGCACCGCGCGGGAGAGGCCCGCGTCCATGGTGAAGTACTCCCGCGACCAGTCGACCGAGGCGCCGAGCCGCCGCATCTGGTCGAGAATCGCTCCACCGTACTGCTTCCTCCAGCACCACACGCGCTCCAGGAATGCCTCGCGCCCGAGCTGCTTCCGCGATGTCCCCTCGCTGGCGAGCTGCCGCTCCACCATCATCTGCGTCGCGATGCCCGCGTGGTCGGTGCCGGGAACCCAGAGCGTTCGATCCCCGCGCATGCGATGCCAGCGCGCCAGGATGTCCATCTCCGTCTGGTTGAGCATGTGGCCCATGTGCAGGCGGCCGGTGACATTCGGCGGCGGCAGCAGCATGGTGAAGTTGCGATGGGTGCTGCTGTCGTCGACGGCTGACGCGTGGAACAGGTTCTCACGCACCCAGTACGCAGCCCAGTGCTCTTCGATGGCGGCAGGGTCGTAGGCTTTCGGAAGTTCGTGCGGCATGAAGTTTCAGGGTAACAGGGCAGCAGACCAACGCAGACCGATGCAGATCGCTACAGACAAAACCAGAGAACGGCAGTGGGCTTCGATGCGCCATTCTGCCGTTCTCTGGTTTTGTCTGGTAGTCTTTGCCGTCGTCTTGTTTAGAACGGGTTGAGCTTGTCAACGCCCTTCTTTTTCTTGTTCGCACTCGAAGACTCGGCACTGTGATCCGTCTTCACCTTCGGATTCTTCTTCCGCTTGATCGGTGCTGGAGTACCGGTCTGGACCTGCGCTGCAGCCTGGCCGCCCTTTACATCGTTCACCTGATCCTGTCCTTCCGCCGGTTTCGTCACGGGCGGCAGAGGAGCGGCATTCGCCGGCCCTACGGCCTTCAGACCAAAGTTGTCACCGTTGGCCGCAGGAGCGGGCGCGGCTGGATCCGTGCTGGCCGCCGCAGGCGGTGCTGCGCCTGTGCTCGAGTTGCCGTTGTTGTTGTCGAGCGCGTTCCCCGCGGGGTTCAGCACCTCAGCTCCTACCCCGGTGCCATTGCCCTCCGGCACGCTCTCCAGACGAGGCACCGCGGCATCGCCAGTGCGGGGCGCGGCTGTGCCGTTGGCCACCGCAGCAGACCCTGTTGCCGCTGCCGCTGCCGTCGCGCCCTTCCCCGCCGTTGCTTCGAAGATCGCTACATTCGCCTTGTTGACGTCGGGCGCGGTCACCGTCTTCGGAGGAGTCATCAGCGGCTCGCCGACTCGGGCGGCCTCCAGAGTTGAAGGGCCATGCTTGATCAGCGTGATGGCTCTATCCTTCAGCTTGACGTTGATCCGGCTCTGCTCTTCGGCTTCGCTCTCCGCCAGCGCTGTCTGGCTGGGCTCGGGGACGGGGCGGCCCAGTGCGATCAGCTTTTCCCGCGCATCCTCAACATGGGGCGCCATCGGATAGCGAGTGACTACCCGGCCATAGCAGTCCGCCGCCCGGTCGTTATAGGCCGCGATCAGCCTCTCCTTCTGTGCCGGCTCGATCTTTAACCGGTCAAGCGTAACCGCCTCGCCGGCATAGTCGTCGCCCAGTTGCATCAAGGCGAGGTCGCTCTTGCTATACAGCGGGTAGGAGTCCGTCAGGGTCTGCAGACGCGCGATGCTCGCAGCCCAATTCTCGTGCGTCGCGTAGAAGCTACCGATGGTGAACTGGCGTTGCGCCAGCACCTCCTGCACCTCGCGCAGCCGCTGCTTCGCCCGCGGTACCAGGGTGGAGTCCGGGTACTGCTGGACCATCAGCCGGTACTCCTGCTCCGCGCGGTCTGCGTTCGTCGGATCGCGATCCGGCTTCTCCATCTCGGCGTAGTAGATGTCCGCCACCTTCATCTGTGCTTCGGCGGCTTCGGGCTGGTTGGGGAAGAAGGTGATGAAGTCCTTGTATTCGGACTCGGCCTGCTGCAGGGCGGCCGCGCCGCCTTCCTTGTACCAGGAGTCGCCCACCGCCAGCTTGGCGCGCATCTGGTACTCCGATTCGGGGTAGGTTGTCAGCAGCGCCTGCAGGTCAAGACGGGCGACGTCGTACTTGCCCTTCTTCAAGGCTGCCATCGCCTTATCGAAGAGCTCCTTGTCCGGCTGCTTCGACGTGACCCCCGCCAGCGGGTCCGTGGGACTGACCTTCTTGGGCTTCTTTACCCCTGCGTGAGCCGGCGCAGCAGCGAGCGTTGCGGCGAGACATGCGGCTGCGGAGAGTGCAAGCAGACGTGCGGAAAGACTACGATTCAT
>JAOAPJ010000130.1 GCA_025462805.1 Acidobacteriaceae bacterium | reverse complement strand
CATGGATATTCTGGTATATGCCTCAGTCCTCCCTTGCCTCTTCGTTTCGAAGCGGGAGGTGCAGGGGTGGCCAGTGATGGGCAGGCTGGCGAGCATGGCGGGCACGATTTATGTGGAGCGCGAGCGCAGCGCCGACCATCGCTCAGCGGCCGGATTGATGGAGCAGGCGCTGGCTGCACAGGTCCCAGTCGTTTTATTCCCGGAGGGCACCAGTACTGACGGCAGCTCGCTGCTTCCCTTCCGCTCACCCTTCTTCGAGCCGGCGGTCCGCACGCAAGCGGAGGTCATGGCGGCGGCCATCGGGTATGAGAGCACCACTGCTGCGGAGAGCGAGCTGGCCTACTACGGTGACGACACCTTCGGCCCGCACCTGCTGCACACCTTCGGACAGATGCAGGTGCGCGCGCATGTGGCGTTCAGCACTGGGGGCCGCTGCTATGTGGATCGCAAGGAGGCCGCCCGCGCGACTTATGCTGAGGTACAGAGGCTGCGGGCGAGTGTCGCGGCACGGTTCGAGAGACCGGGTGGCTCCGGCAGCCACGGCATGAGGCGAGCGGCGTAACCTGAGGGATTGTGCGGGACTGCAGAACGGATTGCATAATAGGGCATGCCCTCAATCACCGAAAGCCGCCTGCATGTCAGCGAGATTGCGCCGCACCTGGTTCAGTCTGAGATCCGGTCCATGACGGTGGAGTGCGATCGCATCGGCGGCGTGAATTTGGCCCAGGGCGTATGTGACACCGAGCTGCCCGCACCCGTGCATGATGCGGCGATTGAAGCCATTCAAGCGGGACACAACATTTACACGCGCTTGGACGGGATCGCCCCGTTGCGTGCGGCGATCAGCCGCAAGCTGGCGGAATACAACCGGGTGCAGACCGATCCGGAGACGCAGGTCCTGGTCACCTCGGGCGCGACAGGCGCCATGTACGCAGCATGTCTCGCGCTCTTCAATCCTGGAGACGAAATTATTCTCTTTGAGCCATTCTACGGCTACCACGTGAATACCATGTTGTCGCTGCGCATCAAACCGAGGGCGCAGCCGCTGGCCGCCGGAACATGGGAGCTGGACGTCGATGCACTGCGTGCTGCGATCACTCCCAAGACGCGCGCCATCCTGATCAATACACCATCAAACCCATGCGGCAAGGTCTTCACGCGCGCAGAGATCGAGGCCATCGGCGAGATCGCGATCGAGCACGACCTCTTTCTCCTGACAGACGAGATTTACGAATACTTCCTGTTCGACGGAGCGAAGCACACGAGTGCCTCGGCGCTGCCCGGCCTGGCGGAGCGTACCATCCTGATCTCCGGGTTCTCGAAGACCTTCAGCATCACCGGTTGGCGCATCGGCTACCTGGCCGCGGATGCGCGGTGGATTCCGCCGATCGGCTACTTCCACGACCTGACGTACGTGTGCAGCCCGTCACCGGCGCAGTACGGTGCGGTCGCCGGGCTGGCGAAGCTCGATGCGAGCTTCTATCGGCACATGTCAACCGACTACCAACGCAAGCGCGACTTGCTGTGTTCTGCGTTGGACAAAGCAGGATTGACGCCGTCTGTACCGCAGGGGGCGTATTACGTGCTGGCGGATGTGACGCTGCTGCCGGGCGCGAACGCCCGCGACAAGGCACGGGCTCTGCTGGCGAAGACAGGAGTCGCGGCAGTGGCCGGATCCGCCTTCTACAGCAAGGGCCGCGGCGAGAATCTGCTGCGCTTCTGCTTTGCCAAACAGGATGCCGCACTCGAGGAAGCCTGCCAGCGGCTCACGTCCGCGAACCTCTAGTTAGCCGCCGATCACCTCTTCGGCAAACGCTCTGTCGAGCTCGTCGCAGTCCTGCTCGGTGTCGAGTGTGCCGCTTCGCTTGGCGCGCCAGGTGCCGTAGGCATGCCGGGCTGCTGCGAGCCCCAGCAACAACAGTGCCAGCGCGCAGACCCCCGGCCACTGCGATCGCTCCCAGACGTGCGCAGAGAGCCAGGAGCCGAGCGCGCCACCGAAGAAATAGGTCGTCATGTAGACGGTGTTGATGCGGCTGCGTGCGCCGAAGGCTGTGCCCGGGCAGTGCGCAAGAGAGAAGATGCGCGTCTGGCTGGCTACTTGAACACTCTGCATGCCAGCATCCATCAGCAGGACACCCACGACGAGTCCCACCAAGTGGTACCCGAACGCCCAGGTGATGGCCCATGACGCGATCAGCACTGCGAACGCGACGCTGAGGACCCAGCGCGAGCCGTGGCGATCTGCCAGACGTCCGGCAATCGGCGCGACAGAAGCTCCGATGGCTCCGAGAATGCCGAAGCTGCCTGCAACGCCTGCGCCGAGACGGTAGTGACTGGAGCCGAGCAGGAAGACCAGAGTGGTCCAGAAACAGCTAAAGGAGGCGAAGACCAGTCCGCTGATGGTTGCAGATTCGACCAGCAGAGGTTGTGTGCGGATCAGCGTCCATAGCGAACGCAGGGCCTGACCATAGGGGAGCGGAGCACGCGGCGGCAGCCGCGGCAGCGCCCGCCACAACAGCATGCCCAATGCAGCGCAGATGATGGAGGCGATGACGAAGACGGCACGCCAGTTCAGCCACTCCGCGATCCAGCCGGAGAAGGTGCGGCCCAGCAGGATGCCGAGCAGCAGCCCGGTCATCACCGACCCGACCGCCCGGCCAGCATTGTCCGAGGTTGCCAGCTCCGGTGCGATCGGCACCATCACGTGGGTGACGGCGGCCATGAGGCCGACGAGAATCGTAGCCAGCACCATAGGCAGCAGAGAGGGTACAGAGGCGGTGATCAGCATGGCCACGATCAGGCCGGCGATCATCTTGAGGATGAGCCCGCGGCGCTCCACCACATCGCCCAGCGGTACGAACAGGAGCAGGCCGACGGCGTAGCCCACCTGTGCCGCGACGGCCACGTGGCTCATGCGCGCCTCGCTGACATGGAGGCTGCGCGACATCTCGATCAGGAGCGGCTGGTTGAAATAGAGGGCAGAGACAGTGATGCCGCAGGCCAGGCCCAGCAGCGGAATCAGACGCCGGTTGGGGACGGGTTGTGGGGCGGCGGCCTGGTTAGATGGACTCGAGAGCGTCACTTCCATTCCCGTTTTGATGCGCGAGCCGTGGCGCTAGCCTCAGCTACATGAGGAGCTTAGCAACACGTTAGGCTGGGTCCGCATCAGACGCAGCAAGCGACCCTACAGAAACTCTGTGTAAACACATTGCTACTGCTCCATCTGCCTCTATGACGGAAGGCCGGCCACAGTCCACTACGAGTGCGTGGCGCGAGCGACTTGTCGCTCTGCGCAATGTGCCGCCCGTGCTCGGCATCCTGTGGGAGTCCGGTCGCGCGGTCGTGACGTGGGGCATCGTCCTGCGGCTGCTGGTTGCGGCGCTGCCTGTCGCCATTGCCAAAGTCGCAGCGTACATTTTGGACGATGTGCAGCGCGTCTTCAGCCACCAACCGCTGCCGCCTCACTTCTGGTGGCTGGTTGGGGTGGAGACCGGACTGAATGTCCTAGCCGGGCTGCTGATGCGCGGCATCGACTACTCGGACAGCCTGCTCGCCGATCGCTACACGCACTTTGTGAGTGTCCGCGTGATGCAGCAGGCGGCACAGCTTGATCTCACGACATACGAGGACCCGGTCTTCTACGACCGGCTGGAGCGCGCGCGCGTTCAGGCGACCGATCGCCTGGCGATGATCCAGCAGATGGGCCGCCTCCTGCAGCAAGGCATCACCACCCTGATCTGGACCGGAGCGCTGCTATGGTACTCACCCTGGCTGCTGCTGCTGCTCGCCCTGGGGGTATTGCCTACCTTCCTGGGTGAGACGCACTTCGCCTTTCTCGGCTATGCCAAGAACTTCCGCCAGACGCCGGCCAAGCGGCAGATGGATTATCTGCGGCAGACTGCCGGCAGCCGCGAGGGCGCAAAGGAGCTGAAGCTCTTCAACCTGAGCGACTTCTTTACCGGCCGGTTTAAGGCGCTTTCTCACCAGATCTATGAAGAGAACGTCGCATTGTCCCGCAAGAAGCTGGTAGTGGGCGGACTGCTGGGCGTTGTCGCTACACTCGGCTACTACGGCGCGTATGTCTTCGTGATCTGGCGCGCGATCACCGGGCATTACAACAGCATCGGCGATTACTACTTCTTGACCAACGCCATCATCCAGGCGAGTTCCAACCTGCAGCAGGTCTTTTCCACCGCCTCAGGCATTGCGGACCAGGCGCTGTTCCTCACGGATTTGCTGGCCTTCTTCGAGATCAAGCCGACCGTGCAGTCGCGGCCAGATGGGCTGAAGGTGCCGCGACCCATTCGGGAAGGTTTTGAGTTCCGGAATGTCTCGTTCGCCTATCCGGGCACAGAGCGGCGCGTGCTCAAGGACTTCAACTTCCGATTGCGTCCGGGCGAGCGCGTTGCGCTGATCGGGGAGAACGGCCAGGGAAAGACCACGGTAGTGAAGCTGATCACCCGGCTCTACGATCCGACCGAAGGGCAGATCCTGCTCGATGGCGTGGACCTGCGCGAGTACGATTTAGACGACTTGCATCATGAGATGGGTGTGATTTTTCAGGACTTCATGCG
>JAOAPJ010000092.1 GCA_025462805.1 Acidobacteriaceae bacterium | reverse complement strand
ACTGGAAAGAACAACGTGTCAGCCTGAGGCATGGCTGAATAGCGGCTAACCAGGCCGGGAAAAGTTCTACTGAGAGTTCGAATGCCTGTCCCCCGCCACAGAGTCCTTCTCTCTCATGATGAGCCATTTACCTCGCGCATATTGCCGGGCATTTGGCCGTGAATTCGCGGATTCTGCAAGCATCAGAGAAGCATATAAGGGTTAATCATGGCGGGTATTGCAACGCTATTCTCTGCCAGCGAGAGAGGAAGTCCCTTTTGAACGGGAAGGGAACGCTCGGTTCGAAATCTGCTTTGGATAGCAAGGTAAACTATCGAGCCTCCCCATGAGGGGCCTTGATCAGTTCCCTCAGTTGTTGATCTCGAAGTACCGATCGTCCTGCCAGAAGTGAGCCCCTAATCGCCGGCATGGCGACGTCTTCGTCTCACCCGGTATCAAACCCAACACAGTTCTGAACGATCGCGCTACGAGCGTTGTTCTGTCATAGCAACCGTGCGCAGCTCTTCTGTCCAGGAACGCGACCATTGAACTGGCGCGTAGCGCAGGCTTCCACCTTCGACCAACTCCTTGTCCTCACTTGCGCGCCAGGTCAAGGTCTCGAATGCCGGGCAAAACATCTCCCGAAGGCTCTTATATGCCGTCCTTCACAGCGCCTGGGCGACGGCCCTGAAAAGGTGACCACTCCCGATTCTGTATCAACAACGAACATCGGCATGCCGGCGAATAGACGTAACGCAACCATCAGCGTAACGTCATATCAGCGGTACGATGCCCTCTTCTGATCTAAAGCTCAACTCTTCACAATCTGTCGAGCCAAAATCCTCAGGCTTTCGTCCGCGTGAAATGAGCGCATCTATGTTTTCCGAAACAACCTCTCTCCCCATCAGCGCAGCCTTCACCTATCCAGTGCCCAAGAAGTGGCACGGAGATGTGCGCCAAGCTCCTCCTTCGACAAAGAAGCCAGGTGCTAAACCATCCCCTGAACCAGCGAAGCGGAGCGAACTTCCAGGCGCGAGCATCCAAAGCGGCGGCCGGAGCACCGGTGTTTTGGAAGGAACAACGGCAGAATCCCCTGACATGAACACAATCCCTGACGCGCGGGCGGTTCCGTGTCAAGCTTCTAATCGATATTAGCGATCAAAACTGTGCTGCAAAACAAGCAGCAGTTGTGCCGTCTTTCCTCGCCTTTTAAGGCCTTCGTTTGCTCCGGACTCGTTCGATCACGTAGGCAAGTCGCATTCATTCCGAAACCATCATTGCTCATTTGATATTGAGCCGACTATTGAGAACCAATAATACCGACGCCAACAATTGACACAACGGACGCGCCGCATTGCAAGGACGCGCAGCGCCTTATCGAGATAACTCGGCTCCTCTGCGCGAAATTGGACAGATGTACACAGAGGACATTCTCGGCGAATCCAGAGTACCCGAGGGAGCCAACTGGGCCAGGACAAGCTTTGTGTTTCCATGGGACCTACTTTGCACCTGTTGAACTGCAATGTGAGTCGAGCCACTCGAGGAGAGCGCGAACGCTGCCGGTAGCCAATGCCATGCAAGAGTCAGCGGCTCCGTAATAGAGATAAATGGTGTCTCCGTCTTCGCCAATCGTCTGTCCGCATGGGAACACGACATCGCTGACATCCCCGCCTCGCTCGTATGGGGCTTCCGGGCCGAATATCCACGAGTCTCCACGCTGCAAGCAAACATCTGGTTGGTCGAGATCGAACAGAGCGAGTCCCAGGCGATAAATGCTTCCTGATGCAGTATGTCGGACACCGTGATAGAGGACAAGCCAGCCCTTCTCGGTTTCAATCGGCGGTGAGCAGAGACCTATCTTGTTGGCATCCCACCACCCACCCCGTCGGGCTTCCAGCATTACCTTGTGACTGCCCCAATGCCGCAGATCTGGAGAGTAGGAGATCCACATGTGCGCACCCAGCGTTGTCACTGGGCGGTGGATGAGCGCCCAGCGGCCGCCTATCTTCCGTGGAAGTAGCGCGGCATCCTTATCCTCCGGCGGCATGATAACGCCATACCGTTCGAAGGTTCTGAAATCCTTCGTAAGAGCAAGCGAGACTCCTGGGCCCCCGCGGGCGAAGGAGGTGTACGCAATGGCATATTGCTGCAATTCCGGGACGTACGTGATGCGAGGATCTTCAATACCCCAGATCTCCTCTGGAAAATCGCGAGGACTCGCCATCAACGTTGGCTCAGCATCGATGCGCCAGCCATCGATTCCATTCGCAGAACGTGCGGCGCAAAGATGCGAGAGACCGCGCCGATCTTCGACACGGCAGAGCAGCAAGGTATCACCGTCGGCGAGCTTTACTGCACCTGCGTTGAATACGCTGTTAATGGGGTACGGCCAATCCTTTCGGCTGAGGATAGGATTGCCTGAATGACGAGTGAAGAGGGGAGCCTCGGCATCCGCTTCTGACCCTTTTTGCTTCGTAACGATGTACTCAGGCCAAGAGGCCGGAAGAGCGATTGTTGTCAAAGGGAGACACTCATTTCTTGATTCAGGTTCTTTAGGCTTGATATTTCCACGCCCTGCATGTCGAGCAGGGCCATTAGAAACGACAGTGTCGATTCCGCTCCCTGGTTTTCATTCACGCGATCCGGATGAAGTCCATCTCTGCAGCCCCCTGTTATCGAGTCGTAGAGCGGAACTTGTAAGTCGTTCTCCCCTAGGAACCAGCGGAAAGCACACCACGCCTCGTTAAGCCAATGCGGTTCGTTCGTCAGGCGGTACACCTGGACACAGGCAGAAATGGTCGCGCAAGCCTCTACTGGTTGTTGATCGAAACGTGCCTTCTCGCTTCCTGCGATGAAAAATCCTCTGGAACCTATCGGAACAAAGACCGCGTCGTTTCCGCGATGTTGCTCGGCGACGAGCCATTGAAGAGAGGTGCATCCTACTTCGATCATTCGCTTGTTGTCACTGCTCCATCCTGCGACGAGAAGCGCCTGTGACAACCTCGCATTGGAGTAAGAAAGACTCTTCTCGAACCAATGCCATTTCTCTGAATAGGTTCGTTCATAGATATCCAGCAATCGATTGGCGAGGGCATTGCGGGAGCCCTGAATCACCCTGTCTCCAGGGAACCTCTCTAGGTAGGCCTGCATACCCAATATTGAGAACGCCCAAGCTCGCGGGCTGGTGAAGCTCAAAGTTGCCGAAACGGCGGCCTCGAAGAGTCTGCCCGCCGCACCTCTCAGTCCAGCATCTTCCGAAATGCCAAGCACTGTTCCCAGCGACCATAAGGCGCGCCCATGGCTGTCCTCTGAACCCACTTCTTCTTGCCATTCTCGATCGTAGCTCAGAAAGTTTCTGAACCTGCCCGTCTTGTCATGAAAGGCGAGCCAAAGAAAAGCCAGGTATCGGCGAGACAGTGCGAGGTGCTCATCGCTGGCAAACAGGGGTGAACTGTTGAGCAGGGTCGATACGATGAGCGCGCGTGCATTGTCATCCGTCGTATAGCCCTCATTGTAGTAAGGGATTGAATAGATGGCATGCTGCAGCATGCCGGTATCGTCCGTCATCTGTGACAGATGAGACGTATTCATCCGAGGTAGCTGGTCTGTTGCCTTCGCCGCAACCAGATCCTTCAGGGCCGGCCGGGGCCGAAGCATACGTTCAACGCGCGCACGTTGAAAGCTTGCCATGTAGGCCTGTGCCGTCTTTTGCCATGTCGTACCGCGCGAGTGAAGGTAGGCACGCTTTCGCATCGCATGTCGTTCGGCATCGTTATCCAGCAGTCGGATCGTTGCTGCCGCGATAGAACCCGGGTCGTCAAATGGAATTATGACGCCGCGCCCGTCTGCAAGAAGGTCTTTGGCGTGCCAGTACGGGGTAGAGATGATTGCTTTCCCGGCTCCGAGTGCAATGGCAAGTGTGCCGGAAACCACCTGCGCTTCCTGCCTATAGGGAGTGATATAGATATCGGCAGCGCCCACATGCTCAACCAATTCTTCGGAGCTTACAAACCGGTTATTAAATATCACGTGCGAGGAAACGCCAAGTTCCTCGGCTAGTGCCTGCAAACTGTCTCTATATTTTTCGCCTTCCCGCCGCCTGATATGAGGATGCGTCGCCCCGGAAACGATGTACACAACGTCGCCATGCTCCTCCAGAATTCGCGGAAGGGCGCGAATCACATTTTCGATTCCCTTGTTGGGCGAGAGCAGGCCGAATGTGAGAAGTACCGGCTTTCCCGGAGTACCAAATAGATCTTTGTAATAATTCGGGTCGGTGAATGGAAGGTCGGGCACTCCGTGCGGAATCAGGTCGATCTTGCCGGCAGGCACGCTATACACATCACGTAACAGGCAGGCGGCATGCTCGCTCATGACGATCAAACGATCGGAGAGATGCGCAATCTCATCGAGAACCGCACGCTGATTCGAATCCGGCTCGCGCAAAACCGTATGAAGTGTTGTCACCAACGGCATCTTCAGTTTTCGGAGCAACGTCAGGATGTGACTACCAGCGACGCCGCCAAAAATTCCGTATTCGTGCTGCATGCAGACCAGATCATTACCGTTGAAATTCAGAAATTCGGCGGCCTGCGCGTAAGAAGTCTCGTCTTCTTGGGAAAGCTCCAGCCGCACACGCTCCGGATAGTCGTAGGAGGAATCGGGATCGTTGACTGGAATGGCAAAGAGCCGCGCACCACCGTATTCGGCGGCGACCGCGGTACACAGGTCAGTGGTGAACGTGGCGATGCCACATTGCCTCGGGAGATAGTTCCCAATGAAGGCGATGCGAGTTGGCAAAGGCAGTGGCTGAGCCGTCGATGTTGATGGAGAGCCAGCCTCTGTTTGAGGACGAAGTATTTCCGGTAAAAACAAATTGTCCTGCTTTATGCCCATCGCCGTCGCGAAGGCTTCTATGTGAATGGTTCATGCCGAATGCAAGGTGTGTATTGCAACCGGCTTTATATACCCGGATAAGATGAAGGCTTACCGCACTGGGAACTGACGAAGAACCATTTCATCGACCAGGCCAAGCGAAGTATGCTGCTGGATCTGGCGGGTATGAAGCGTTGCTCTTGCAATGTGAAATCCCGGATATCTCGTAACCTTGACCAAACCTAGCTCCGCGGCATTGAATCTCCCCTCGGTCCGGTTTAGGGGCAAGAGCCATCGCCCTGCTTGTAGCGGATTCAGCCGTTCGACCGATGCCGCAACGTGAATGCGCGGTCTGCAGACACATAAAGTGCCACCCCGCATTCCGAACCCGGGCATCCAGAGTGGCGGCAGTCGAATTTTCGACCAACATCCACTTCTCGCCGAATCGCCTCTGTGTCAGCTGCATCCCGCCTGGCAGGATGCAGCCTGTCCGAAGAAACATAGCGCTTAGCTTCACGCCGATGACTTCTTGATGAAGGCAGAATCGCTGGGGAGTTTAGCGGCCGGAGCAGTCGCTGCACGTGACAGACGTAGCTTCAGGCCAATACCTAAGTGAGAGCGCCTGTCATTCTCGCTGCTCGAGGCGCCTGTGGCATCAGGCTGGCTCACGTGGGCACGCGGAAAACCCATCAGAGTGATTCTCCTGGAAAGATGCCCTCTCCCGTCAGATCTGAGCGCGCGGCTCATAGACTCTCCAACCGTCCTGTTGCTTACCTGAAGGGTGCTCGTCTGGAGCGAAGCAATGGACAGCTGAAGGCGAGAAAACTGAACATCTTGCGGATAAATTCATCATACGCCTCGAAAGGGCGTCGTGCCGTCAGTCCTCAACACCGTCGGCCTTGATAGTCCCAGCGTGCAGTCGATTTAGGAAAGAGCCGCTCTGTTCGAGAGCGGAGCAGGGTTGCGTGAAGTCTTCTTCGGGAACGCCGCCGCGTCCCAGAAAAGTCCACTGGCAGCACTCAAATTGTCCAAAGGCCGCGACGTTAAGTATGGCGCCACCTTCGTTTCTGAACTTATCGGTGTTTGCTGATGAACACGATGTCCCCACTTCGACCGCTCGAGGCAATCGCTGGGGTAAAATCCTACAAACAATTGAGCAACGCGGTGTTGGTGCGGCAGCTCTCGCCGCCCTCGACGAAGAATTACGTAAACCTAATTCCGAATCCGATGCTGAGAACACATTCGCAAGCGCGATGGGCGAGTGGGCAGATGGAGATTCAATCGCCGCTCACATAGCCTACGGAAATGATGTCTTTTGTACTCACGATCGGAGCAAGAGCGCTGGTCGCAAGTCAATTCTTGACGCAGATAATCGCGAGTGGCTTGCTGAACGGTACAATGTAGAGTTCGCGACAATCGAAGAGTTGGCTGCTCGCGTTCGTTCCGCCCCAATTGACGGAAGTTAGGCGATCGCTGAGCCGCTTTGTTTTTACCTCAAGAGGGTTTGCTCGCGATTGAAGGGCAAGGCGCCCCAAAGCTCCCTTCAGCGAGCGGATTGCCGGGGCTTATCAATCTGAGCCTTGAGGTAGGCGTCCATAGCGGCGCTAGCAAATGTAGCTCGGGCCCCGGTGAGAGTATTTCGAGGCGTAGGCTCGTGCCTATCGCTGAATGCCCGGTTGAGGAAATCCG
>JAOAPJ010000074.1 GCA_025462805.1 Acidobacteriaceae bacterium | reverse complement strand
ACCCTCGCAGCGCACCTGGTATGCCGCGGGTGGCCTGGCGTTGGCGGGCATTCTGCTCTTCGGAGTACCGCGACGGCGCCGCGCCTGGCAGCGGGCACTGAGCCTGATGCTCCTGGTGGCGGCGCTCGGCATCGGCGGCTGCGGCGGAGGCGGTGGCTCGAGCGGGAGCAGCGGCAGCGGTGGTGGTACGGGAGGCGGTGGTGGTACGGGAGGCGGTGGTGGCGGCGGAACCACCACGACGACCCCGCCCGGCACCTACAACGTGGTCGTCACTGCGACCAGCGGATCCACCACCAAGACGACAACCGTCACAGTGACCGTGCAGTAGGCATGCCGGATGGCAGCCCAGCCGGTCGCCCGGGCACCACGCGCCGCCAGATCTGCCGCGCCTGCGCGTGTTCAGGGCAGAGAAAAGCGGACACCCCGGAAGGTGTCCGCTTCGCGCAACAACAAGGTCCCGTTTACTGCTGCGGCTGGTCAGGCGGGTTGTCGCCGTTGTCATTAAAGGTCCGCGGCGCACTGCCATTGGCCGAGTGCGACGTGGTGACCGTGATGGGCGTCTGCAGCTTGAAGTTGATCAGCGTCTCCGCCGGAATCTTCACCTGCTCGCCACGCGTGACTGCGTTGACGCCGGCTCCAATACCGCCGCCCGAGGCTGCACCGATGGCCGCACCCTTGCCGCCGCCGGCGAGAGCGCCGATGATCGCGCCCAGCGCCGCACCGCCGCCGGCCTTGGCCGCTGTGTTCTTGCCACGGCCTTTACCCTGCTGGGTGAAGGCGGCCGTCGAGATCGGTACCGAGTGGCCCTTCAGGTCAACCTGCGTCAGTTCCACCGTGAGCAGCGAACTGCCGGAGAAGTGCGCCGCGTCCTTTGCGTCCACCACACGCCCGGTCACGCTGGTGCCGCGCGGGATAGCGATCATATTGTCCGCAATAATGTCTGCTGCCAGCGTGCCATGGATCACTTGGCCAGCCTGGGCCGTCTGGCTGTCCAGGGAATCCGCCATCCGGACCGGCAGTGAGGTTCCCGAATCGACCGTGACGGTGCGGCTCACCGGCGCGGGCGGCTTGGGTGGCGCAGCCGGGGGCACCGTGCGTACCGCCTCCTGAGGAGCTGGGGCCGGAGTTGGCGCCGGCTGCGCCATCGCCGTTTGGTCGGTCATTGCGCTCTCGTCCCGCTTCGCCTCGCGATCGCGATGGCGGCGCTCCGGCCGCGGCGCCGGGGTCTCCTTGGCGGCGCGCTGTGGGGCTACGGTCAAGTTGTTGAGGACCGTCCGGACGCCCGTGACCGATCCGGCATCGGCCGAGGCCAGCGCACGGGAGGCATCGTTCTGCGCCGTACCGGTCAGCGTAGCCATGCCGTTGTTCACGCTCACCTGGATGTTCTGGCCTGCAAGCGCGGACTCGCCATTGATCCGGGTCTGGATATCGTTCGCGACATCCTGGTCGCTCCGCGGAGTGGGCGTGCTCGCTGCAGGCGGTGGGGTCGCCGTCTGCGCCTCATTGGTG
The DNA here is from genome assembly GCA_025462805.1 of Acidobacteriaceae bacterium. Next base: position 3,903 of record JAOAPJ010000074.1, on the reverse strand, counting down.
CTCGGGGTGCTCGGTTTGCAGCCCGATGCCACCAGCAGCGAACTCGCCAGCAGGCCCGCCTGCAGTGAGCGGTAAGTCACGGAACGGGTAACCATAATGTCTAGATCCTTTCTATGCGGGGGAAGTCACCGCTATCCTCATCCATTTTGAGCGCCATGCGGCTGGAAAGTCGCGCAGCAGGAGTGCTTTTTCGTAGACATTCGTAATGCCGCCCGCTCCTCCGGCACGTCCTCCCCCATCCGCCACGACTTGGCAGCTGTCATTCATGAGACGATGAGTGGGCTGGTTTGGCAGCGAATGCGTTGGACCCGGCATCTAGAAAACAAGACGCAGAGAAAATGCAAAAGGGCAGACCCCGCGCTGCCCGCGGGATACAGAAACGTACGGAGCGGCGGAAGGAGAAAGATATGTCTTCTGAAAAGGGTGGATTTGGTTGGTTCCTGGTGGGCCTGGGTATTGGAGCGGCAGTTGGTGTGCTGTATGCGCCGAAGCCCGGAAGCGAAACACGCGATGAGCTCGCGTCGTCGGCGCGAGAAGGCTCTGAATACGTCAAGCAGCGTTCCCGCGAGGCGGCCGATAAGGTAAGCGATCTCGCTGACCGTGGCCGCGACCAGCTCAACGAATACGTTGACAAGGGCAAGGATGCCGTCGACAAGGGCCGCGCCCAGTGGAACCAGTATGTCGATCGCGGACGTCAGGTGGTCGAAGATCAGGTGGACAAGGTGAACGCGGCCGTCGACGAAGGCAAGCGCGCTTACCAGAGCACCGCCTCAGGCGACGAGGCCGATCGCATCTCGAATGCTGTCCAGGCCGGACAGCAGGCGTACCGCACCACGTAAACCATCGCAGGGCGTGCTGCCCTGCACCTGGGCGGATCGCGGCGGCCGCCTGCTCCGCCGCGACCCTCCCCCATCATCTCGTTCTCCAGAGGGAGTGGCACAGATGCACGATCCATTGGTTGCTGTACTCCTCGCCCTCACCATCGTCATCGGGGTAGGTGTCCTCATCCTCCTCGTCATGGTCGCAGGTCTGGCCATCGCAGCGATGAAGACGCGCAAAAAGCTCCATACCCTTCTCCAGCAATATGAGACCCAGGTCGCGCCGCAGCTCGGTCCCATGGCGCAGCAGGCCCGCGCTCTAGTCGAAGATCTCAGCCCCAAAGTCCGCTCGCTGGTCGATGACCTCAGTCCCAAGATCAAGCACATCACCGCGAACCTGTCAGAGATTACAGATAAGGTGCGCGAGGAGACCCAGCGCATCTCCTCACAGGTGAACGATGTCGTGGATCGAACCCACCAGCAGGCCGCGCGCGTCGATCACATCGTCTCGAGCACGCTCAACGGCATCGGTTATGCGACTTCAGCCGTACAGGAGGGAATCGCTGCCCCGCTTCGCCACCTCGGCGGTGTACTCGAGGGGCTGCGCGCCGGTGTCGGCTCGCTCTTCCACAAGACCAGGCCCCACAACCATCACCGCGCGGACGTCGGCCCAGCAGTTGTCGAGGTAATTGAGGTGGAAGAGGTACCGCTCTCACCAGTAAGCGGGCGAGTGCTCTGATTTAGGCCGGGCCTCAGGCCTGGATCCAGCCGCCGCCAACCACCACGTCAGCGTCATAAAAAACCGCTGCCTGCCCCGGGGTCACGGCCCGGACCGGTTCATCAAAAGTCGCCGTCACCTCGTCTGGTCCGGTCTTCTTGATCGTCGCCAGGGCTGGCTCATGACGGTGCCGCACCTTGATGCTCACCCGCATCGGGCCGTCAAGATCGCGAACCGCAACCCAGTTCAGTTGACGCGCCACCAATGTCGAGCTGAGTAGCTGCTCCTCACTACCGATGGTCACGCGATGGCTGTCCGGATGGATCGAGAGCACATACAACGCGGTCGGCGACGCCACCTTCAGACCCTTGCGCTGCCCCACTGTGAACTGGTGGATGCCCTCATGGCGTCCCGCAACTCTGCCATCTGTGGTGACAAGTTCGCCGCTCGAATCAGGCATGCTCTCGCCCTGCTCGTCCAGGTAGGCATCGATGAAGCGCTTGTAGTCCCCGCCCGGGATGAAGCAGATCTCCTGTGAGTCCGGCTTGCTCGCAATGCCGAGATCATAGGCCCGCGCCTGCTCCCGCACCTCGGGCTTGGTGTAGCCGCCGAGCGGGAAGATGGTGCGGGCAAGCTGCTCCTGCTTCAGGCCGAACAGGAAATAGGTCTGGTCCTTACTCGCGTCGGCAGGCCGCTTCAGCAGCCAGCGCCCGCTTCGCTCGTCGTATTCGTTGCGTGCATAATGGCCGGTCGCAATCAGCTCTGCGCCAATCTGCCGCGCCGTCAGCAGTAACTGGTCGAACTTGAGATGGTTGTTGCACAGGCTGCAGGGAATCGGCGTACGTCCGGCAAGATACTCCGCGACAAACGGCTTCACCACGTCGCGCTCGAAGCGCTCCTGCTGGTTCACCAGGTAGTAGGGAATGCCGAGCCGCTCCGCCACGCGACGCGCGTCGTACACATCATCGACCGAGCAGCAGCGCCCCTGTACCTGCTCCGGCATGCCCTCGCGTCCGGCCAATCGCCGCTGGTTCCATAACTGCATGGTCAGCCCGACTAAGGTGTGCCCCTCGGCCTGCAGCATAGCGGCCACCGCCGAAGAATCGACGCCGCCCGACATCGCCACTGCAATCGTGCGCGGCTCGCCATCGCGCAGCCGCGGGTCTGCAATACGCAAGTCGCGATCAGACGTCCAATTGGTCACAGTCTCGGTCACAAATAGAATCCTTAGCCCGCGAGCCCCGTGGCCGCCGGCTCTCGCTCCGCACGCGTGTACACCGGTGACAACTCGCGCAGCCGCGCCACCGCAGCCGGCACCAGCTCGATCGCGAAGTCCACGTCCGCATCTGTGGCGGTGGTGTCCAGGCTGAAGCGCAGGCTCGCCCGCGCCCGCTCCGGCAGCACGCCCATCGCGGTCAGCACATGCGAAGGCTCGGTCGCGCCAGACATGCAAGCGGAGCCGCCGGAGAGCGCCAGCCCCTTCAGGTCGAGCGCAATCACCAGGGCCTCGCCCTCCAGGTGATCAAACCACAGGTTCGTCGTATTCGGCACCCGAGTCCCGCCGCCGCCGTACACACCAGCCTCATCCACCCGCGCCAGGATCTCCCGCTCCAGCCGGTCGCGCAGCACCGCAATCCGCGCCGGTCCGTCGCTTGCGACAAAGGCCGCCGCCATCTCCGCCGCCACTCCCAACCCGACAATGCCGGGCAGATTCTCCGTCCCGGCACGCCGCTGTCGCTCCTGCGGTCCGCCGAACAGCAGCGGCTCCGGGTGCGTGCCCCGCCGAACATACAGCGCCCCCACTCCCTGGGGTCCATGGAACTTGTGTCCGGTGATCGTCAGCAGGTCGCACCCCATCGCCTGCACGTCGATCGGCACCTTGCCGACTGCCTGCACGGCGTCGGTGTGAAAGTAGACGTCCGCCTCCCGCGCAATCGCGCCGATCTCGACCACTGGCTGCAGTGTGCCGATCTCGTTATTCGCCATCATCACGCTGATCATCTGCGTATTCGGCCGCAGGCTCCGGCGTACATCCTCCGGGTCCACCACGCCATCGGCATTCACCGGGAGGAAGGTGACCTCGAAGCCGCGATCGCGCAGGCGCTCTGCCGTATGCAGCACCGCATGGTGCTCAATCGAGCTGGTGATCAGGTGCCCACCCGGCTTCAGCAGTCCGGTCAGGGCAACGTTGTCGCCTTCCGTACCGCCGCTGGTAAAGACGACCTCTGCCGCGCGGCAGTGCAGCAGCTTCGCTACCTGCTCCCGCGCCCGCTCCACCGCGGCACGAGCGCGCTGCCCGTGGAAATGAATCGAGGACGCGTTGCCGAACTGCTCGGTAAACCACGGCCGCATCGCCGCGAACACCTC
>JAOAPJ010000425.1 GCA_025462805.1 Acidobacteriaceae bacterium | reverse complement strand
GCGGAGAGCCCGCAGCTCCGCAGCAGCTCATCGGGCGCTTGGAGAAGGTTCTCCGGCTGTGGATGAAAGTCACCGAAGGCATGCAGCAGCCGGTTCAAGATAGCGAAAGCTGCCTTGCCGTGAAGCTGCTGGTAGATAATCGCCTCCAGCAGCGCCTCGAAAGGCGAGTGCTGGCTCTTCAGCCGCATCGTGAACGGCCCCACGCGGCGTATCAGCTCTGCCAGCTTGGCATCGGCAGCGCACAATGTCGCAATCGCCTCCTCGGGGTCGTAGCGGACGGAGTGGCGGCCATCGATCATGGCGCTGATTCTAGCTGCCGTTTCGGATGTGTATGCCAAGCGATGGTTTTCAAGGCATATCACCAGTCGTCGCAAGAACCCATCAGCGTGACGCAGAATCGCTCGACTTCCCGCCGAGCCAGGATCTTGTCCGCCAAAATCTCAAGGAGAGCAGGCCGTAAGCCGCGCCGCTGTGGATGACGAGGTTCGTCGCATATGCCGCCACGGTTGCAAGCGGTCCCCATGGATCATCTGTCTTGAACCTTCCAGCATCGGGCATGCACATGCCCACCACCAATCCCGGCAGGAGCAGAAAGAAGGGCATTGGCGTAGCCATCGAGAAGCGACCCAGCACGTTCGCAAGGGTCACGACAGCGCTCGCGATGAGGACGGCGCACCAGACCCGCTTCATGGCGCCAGAGTAGTGCCGGTTTGTTGCGATCCAGTGAACACAGATTCTTCGGAAACACCCGAGATCCCGCTTGGCATGTCACTTCACTTGCGAAATGCTGCGCCAAATATGCCTCCGGATCGACGTCACCACGCTTGTCACGGGGGCGGCGTTATGGGAGACAGAAATTTGCTGCTATAGTCCTTTTTTGCACTCTGTATTTTTTCTGTAATTGCGACCAGACTGGTCGCAAACGTCGTGGCAGTAGACCTCAACCTCCTCGTTTGAAGCACGGGAAGCAGGAACGGATCGATGGCGCAGATTTTTGACCGCAGCTCAAACGCCCTGGCGCGTATGAGTCTGATCCTGACGGGACTGATTGTGATTGCGTTGGGAGTGACACTGGACCAGCTGCAGCGCTCCCCGTGGGTTACTCGGCAGGGCCAGCGGGCGGATCAGCCGGTACCCTTCAGCCACAAGCACCATGTCATGGGTCTGGGCATCCAGTGTCAGTACTGCCATACCTCGGTAGAGCGCTCAAGCTACGCCGGCATCCCTCCCACCAAGACCTGCATGAACTGCCACGCGCAGATCTGGACTAACGCGCAGCTGCTGGAGCCGGTGCGCGAAAGCTGGTCGACCGGCGAATCTCTCCGCTGGATCCGCGTGCACGACCTGCCGGACTATGTGTATTTCAACCACGCTATCCACGTGAACAAGGGCATGGGCTGCTCCTCCTGTCACGGTCGTGTCGATCTGATGCCGATCATGTACCAGGAGAACTCGCTGCAGATGGAGTGGTGCCTCAGCTGCCATCGCAATCCGGCAAAGAACATCCGTCCCACCGGCGAGATCTACAACATGGCCTGGGCCGGGCCCTCCAAGGAGAAGCCAGTTTGGTGCGGCGGAGCGGGTGACAAGACCGGGACCCCAACCGCGCAGACGGTGAGCTGCACGACGGTTGATCCATCGCAGGTAGGCGCGCAGGCCGCGTCCATCAACATGCTGCCCCCGACCGACACTCCCGAGGTCCACATGCTGGATGTGGCAGCGCATCCGAATGGGGCCGCCGGAGCGACGGCCGCGGACAACGTGAGCTACACCAAGTTCACCGACCAGGACGCATTGGGCAAATTCCTCGTGAAGCAGTACCACATTCGCAACCCGCATGAGCTCAGCTCCTGCGAGACCTGCCACCGCTAGGCTCCTGGGGTAGGCTCCTGGGGTCTAAGCCGGCAAGATGATGGGAATTGTGAGCAAAGTCGAATCGATGGATACACAGGACGGAAGCGTGGGGAAAGATGCAGGGCTGACGGTGCTTGAGCCGGCAAAGCAGGGCATGTCGCTTGTGAGTGCGCGTGCCGAGTTGGACGGCTCGCCGGCACAGACTTCGGGGGCAGCCTGGCAGGGTTTCGATCAGGCAGCCGGGCAGCCGGGCTTTGAGCGCCGCATGGAACAGGAGTTCCCTGCGCAGGCCAGCGAGTGGGTTGATCCGGTCTCCCGTCGCGGCTTCATGAAGCTGATGGGCGCGTCCCTGGCCATGGCCGGTCTCGCCGGCTGCACCAAGCAGCCGGATGAGCCGATCTACCCCTACATCAAGCAGCCGGAAGACCTGCTCCTGGGCCGGCCCAACTACTTCGCCACTGCCTTTCCCTTCCCGACCGGCGCGCTGCCGCTGCTGGTCAAGAGCGATGCTTACCGTCCCATCAAAGTGGACGGCAATCCTGAGCACCCCATGTCCAAGGGCGCCTCGGATCCTATCAGCCAGGGCTCGCTGCTTGGCCTCTATGACCCGGACCGGTCCCAGCGCGTGCTCTACCAGCAGGAGGCCAGTACCTGGGCCAACTTCCAGCGCGCTCTCATCCGCGACCTCCCCAAGCTGCAGGGCGGCCAGGGTCTCTACATTCTGAGCTCGACCATCACCTCGCCGACCCTCGCCGCACAATGGAAGGACGCGCAGAAGCGCCTACCCCAGGCGAAGTTGATCCAGTACGACCCGGTCAACCGTGACTCTGCACGGCGCGCCTCGAAGGCCGCCTTCGGCGACTTCTACGACGCGCAGTACATGCTGGACAAGGCGGATGTCATCCTATCTCTGGATTCCGGCTTCCTCTCCGGCATCACCCATCCCGGCTTCAACAAGCTGGCCAATGACTGGGTGGCCCGGCGCAAGCTGATGGATCCGTCCATCCAGATGAACCGGCTCTACGCGGTCGAGAGCACGCCGACGACGACCGGGTTCAAGGCCGACCACCGGCTGATGGTGAAGGCCAGTCAAGTGGAAGCCGTCGCCATGGCTATCAACGGCGGTCACCCCGCCGGGGCCAAGTGGACCGTGGAGCAGCAGGCCTTCATCCAGGCGGTTGCAGCTGACCTGAAGGCGAACGCCGGCAAATGCGTCGTCATCCCCGGCGAGCAGCAGTCTGCCAATGTCCACCTCGCCGCGATCATGCTGAACCAAGCGCTCGGCAACGTCGGGAAAACCGTCGTCTACACCGAGACGGTGCAGCCGCTGCCGACCGTCCAAATGGATGATCTGAAGTCGTTGGTTGCCGACATGAATGCCGGCAAGGTGCAGTGGCTCCTCATTCTGAGTGCCAACCCGGTTTACACCGCTCCGGTAGATCTTAAGTTCGCGGATGCCCTGGTCAAGATTCCGATGAGCGCGCATCTGGGCGATTACATTGACGAGACGGCGCAGCTCACTACCTGGCACATCAACGCGGCGCACTACCTCGAATCCTGGTCGGATGCGCGGTCCTATGACGGCACCCTGTCTGTCATCCAGCCGATGATCGATCCGCTCTACGCCGGAAAGAGCGCGCATGACGTCATTCAGTCGCTGCTCGACGATCCGCAGCGGTCCCCCTACGCCTCTGTACAGGCCACCTGGCAGCAGCAGCTTGCCGGCAAGGGTGACTTCGACCCGGCCTGGCGCAAGGTGCTGCACGACGGCTTTGCCGCCGACACTGCGTTTGCGCCCAAGTCCCTCTCGCCCAGCGGCTCCGCCACACTCGGCTCCCCTGCCGTTTCGGATGATTCCATTGAGGTCATCTTCCGCCCCGATCCCTCGATCTACGACGGCCGCTACGCAAACATCGGCTGGCTGCAGGAGCTGCCCAAGCCGATTGTGAGCAATGCCTGGGACAATGCCGCCCTGATGAGCGGGCCGACCAAGCAGAGGCTTCAGCTCGAGGAAGGCGATGTCATCGAGATCAACCTGCAGGGTCACGCCGTGCGCGCCTCGGTGCTCGCAGTTCCTGGGCACCCGGACAACTCCCTGACCCTGCATTTGGGCTACGGACGCCAGCATGCCGGCCGTGTGGGCTCCGGCATGGGCTTCAATGCGTACCTGGTTCGCACCTCCGATGCGCCCTTGTTCGCCAGCGGCGCGCAGATACAGAAGACCGGCGATGTCTGGTCGATCGTAGTCACCAAGAGCCATTACAGCGATGATCGGGGCGAGCGTGCCCTGGCCGGTTCTGCCGTCTCGGGCGACGTACGGTCGCACTCGCTCGAAGGCGATGAGGCCCTCACCCGCGGAATCGTGCGCTCTGCGACCCTTGAAGAGTTCAAAAAAGAGCCGAACTTCGCACAGGAAGAGGGCGTCGCTCCGGAGGCCCCCGACCGCGATGCCACTATGTTCCCCAACTGGAGCTATCCCGGGAATGCCTGGGGCATGGTCATCGACCAGAACTCCTGCATCGGCTGCAACGCCTGTGTCGTCGCCTGCTATGCAGAGAACAACATCCCGGTGGTGGGCAAGCACAACGTAAAGATCGGCCGGGATATGCAGTGGATCCGCATTGACACCTACTTCGAAGGTGATCTGCAGGCTCCCCGTGCGCACTTTCAGCCCATGACGTGCCAGCACTGCGAGAACGCGCCCTGCGAGCAGGTGTGCCCCGTGGCGGCGACGGTGCACACACCAGAAGGCCTCAACATGATGGTCTACAACCGCTGCGTGGGCACCCGTTACTGCTCCAACAACTGCCCCTACAAGGTGCGGCGCTTCAACTTCCTGCTTTTCTCCGACTATGAGACCGAGAGCCTGAAGCTGATGCGCAACCCCGATGTGACGGTGCGCAGCCGCGGCGTCATGGAGAAGTGCACCTACTGCGTCCAGCGCATCATGGCCGCAAAGATCGAGGCTGACAAGGAGAACCGCAGCATCCGTGACGGCGAGATCGTCACCGCCTGCCAGCAGTCCTGCCCGACCGAAGCCATCGTCTTCGGCAACATCAACGACCCGAATGCGAAGGTCTCGAAGATCAAGGCGCAGCAGCGGAACTACAGCGTGCTGGCCGACCTGAACACCCGGCCACGGACCACTTACATCGCAGAAGTCATCAACCCGAACCAGGCACTGACTGGCGAGCCGGTCGAACACACACCGGCCAACGGCTAGCGAGAAGCAGACCATATGGCGACCAGAGATCTAGCGACAAACGATCCCATGCTGGACCCGATCACCGGTGAGGTGCGGGTTATTGCTCCGGGTCACACGTTCAAGTCGGTCACAGAGAAGATTTCCCGCATCGTCCTCACCCCGCACACCCCAGTGGGCTGGGTCCTCGGCCTCCTGGTCGCGGGCGGGGGCGTCTGCATCCTGTTGACCGCGCTTACCTGGCTCTTCCTCAGGGGCGTCGGTATCTGGGGCCTGGACATCCCGGTGGCGTGGGGCTTCGCCATCATCAACTTCGTCTGGTGGATCGGTATCGGCCACGCCGGCACCCTGATCTCTGCCATCCTGCTGCTCTTCAAGCAGACCTGGCGCAACTCCATCAACCGTTTCGCCGAGGCCATGACCATCTTTGCCGTGGTCTGCGCCGGCATGTTCCCGCTGATCCACGTCGGCCGTCCTTGGGTGGGGTACTGGCTCTTCCCCTATCCCAACTCGATGAGTATCTGGCCGCAGTTCCGCTCCCCCCTGCTCTGGGACGTCTTCGCGGTCTCCACCTACGCCACCATCTCGGTCGTCTTCTGGTATATCGGCATGATCCCCGACCTGGGAACGCTGCGCGACCGGGCAAAGACGCCCTTCGCGCAGTACATCTTCGGTCTGCTCGCGCTCGGCTGGCGGGGTTCGGTCCGCCACTGGATGCGGTATGAGACGGCGTCCCTGCTGCTCGCCGGTCTCGCGACGCCGCTGGTGCTCTCTGTGCACACGGTCATCAGCTTCGACTTCGCGGTGGCGGTGCTGCCGGGCTGGCATACCACCATTTTCCCGCCCTACTTCGTTGCCGGTGCCGTGTACTCCGGCTTCGCCATGGTGATCACGCTCGCAGTGCCGATCCGCAGGTTCTATCACTTGGAGGACCTAATCACGATCCGGCACATCGACAACATGGGCAAAGTCATGCTGACCACCGGCTTGATCGTCGCCTACGGCTATGCGATGGAGCTTTTTATGGCCTGGTACTCGGCCAGCCACTGGGAGTATTTCGCGTTCTGGAACCGCATGTTCGGCCCCATGGGCTGGAGCTACTGGGTGCTGATCGCCTGCAATATCGCCATCCCTCAGCTTCTCTGGTTCCGCTATGTGCGAACCCACGTCGGGTGGATGTTCCTGATGTCCCTCGTTATTAACACCGGCATGTGGTTCGAGCGCTTCGTCATCGTCGTGACCAGCCTTTACCGCGACTTCCTGCCGTCCTCCTGGGGCACCTACCGGGCCACCCGGTGGGACTACGGCACCTTCCTGGGGACGCTGGGACTGTTTACCTTTCTGTTCTTCCTGTTTATCCGCTTCCTGCCCATGATCCCGATGTCGGAGCTGCGTATCCTGCTGCCCCAGGCCAAGGTCGGACGTGAGCCGGAAGCAGTGCATGAGGCTGGTGACTGATGCCATTTCCTGAGGGTGTCTACGGCCTGCTGGCCGAATTCGACTCCGCCACGTCCCTGACCAAGGCTGCGGCTGCTGCCTACAAGGACGGCTGGCGCCGCCTGGATTGCTACACGCCTTATCCCTGTGAAGAGGCGGCAGAAGCCATCGGGTTCCACCGCAACTACGTCCCACTGATCACCCTGATTGGCGGCATGATGGGCTGCGCTGCCATGTTCCTGATGGAGACCTGGATCAATGTTTGGGCCTATCCGCTCAATATCGGGGGCCGCCCGCTCTACTCCTGGCCTGCATTCGTGGTCCCCGCCTACGAGTGGACGATCCTGTTCGCGGGTCTAACAGCGGCCTTCGGCATGTTGGCGATGTGCGGCCTGCCGGCCCCGTACCACCCGCTGTTCAACGCGCCCAACTTCCGCACCGGCGCGACCTCGGACAAGTTCTTCCTGTGTCTTGAGGCGCGGGATCCCAAGTTTTCGCCGACAGAATCGCGGGCGTTCCTTGAGGCACTGCACCCGGTCTCGATCGTGGAGGTGGAGTATTAACGCCAGTTGCAAGGCCCTCGGCCTGCTGAGCATCGCCGCCCTGGCACTGGTGGCCGGCTGCCGTCAGGATATGCACAACCAGCCCAAGTTCGTTCCGCAGCGCGGCACGGACTTCTTCCCCGACGGCCGCTCCGCGCGCCCGCAGGCGGAGCATACCGTCGCACGCAGCCAGTCGAACGAAGCAGA
>JAOAPJ010000418.1 GCA_025462805.1 Acidobacteriaceae bacterium | reverse complement strand
AGTAGCGCTGGTACACAGAAGATAAGTGTCATGAAAGATGACACAAGAACCAAAGCATTCACCTTGCGCGACACGAACACAGCCAACAAGCTGAAGCAGCAAATGGGTACAAGCAACTCGAGAGAGGCAATGAATGGCGTTTCACTGACGACATGACTCTTCGCCGCCTTCGCGATTATATGAAGGGGGCCGTCGTCGATGAAGCTTCGAACATTCCAAACTATGAATACGATCTGCGTGAGGCCGGCAAACAGCACGGCACCGAGCGCAGTACGCCGTCGAACGCGATCTGATAGGAGGGCGGGTAAGATGATCGTCGGTATTCTAAATTGGGTTAGAAGACCGGAGATGAGTATGAAGAGGAGGGGTCGCCGCCCGAGGATCTGCGATGAGGCCATCAGCGCTGTGAATGCTATGCCGAAGGTCAGGAAATCAGTCCCATTACACGCAGCCAGCCAGAAGCCTGGGCTGAGGGCCAGCAACGTGAGCAAGCCAGCGGTGGTCTCCAACCCCTGCGTATACAGAATGGCCAGAAGCGAAATGGCCCAAATGACGATCAGGTTCCAATGATAGCCAGCAGTTACAACGGCGGGCGCTTGTAGGGCGACCCACCCTGGTCCGCAGCTCAGCGGATTGTGCGACCAGAGCTTGTCTCTCTGGTATGGCCATTGCGCTTCGAACATGGCATGGGACGCGACGACTATACAGTCGGGCTGATCGGTCCCGCGACCTTGACTGTGCATGTCATGCACGCGTGGAAAGATAACGAGTGATGACACTGCGATAAGAGCAAGAGCGACGAGCGCAATGAACCGCCGGGCTCGGAGCGCAACGAGGCAAACCAGAGGAAGAAGAAACGATACCGCCATCAATGCGACTGTCAGCCCCTGGGGAAGCGGCAATATGCGCCTGACCAGGTCGATTTTTCCGATCAATCCCAGGCCCGATGCGATAGCTACTGCAATATACAGTCCGATGCTGACGGAAGATCCTAGTCTGGTCAAAGGGTGAGATCCATCCTTGAACGAGGAGTTCCCGGTGAAGAAATCGACTTGCGCTTCGCGGGATTGAGAGTTCTTAAGCATTTGCAGACCTGACTTGTTGGTGAAGCACCGCCGAACCGGAATGGACGGGAACGGTTGTGAGTCGCATGGAAAAAAAGGTCCAGAACAACACACCTGTGAATCCAACAAAGGTGTTTCCGGCGACGAGCTGAATCAGCAGACTGAGGCAAATGGCATGGCTAGCGCCGTATAGCGGTATATCTCTGTCGATTGGTCGAGCCCGGAATGAAAATGTGGAGCAAAGCCCTATTCCGAGGAGCAGGCTGCCACACCAACCGAGAGATAGCAGAGTAGCCACCAGGCCACTGTCGATCGGAAAGCCCTCCAAGACGATCCCATTCCTCAGCCCTAGTCCGCTGGGATTTTCTCTGATTTCCCGGCCCATCGCGGAGTACATCAGAGTCCTCTCACGGACGCTTCCATCGTTCTTGAGATCGGTCAGCGTATTGAGTCGCTCTATCACCATGTCTCTGGCCTGAGGAACGGTTATTAACGAAGCGGCTAAGAGGATGGCAAGCACCGTACCAGCGATCACACGCACTCGCTGTCGCGGCGACATATAGCGCAAGAACGCGACAATCCCGAGAGCGAGTGATAACCAAGCCGCCCGGACGACGGAGAGAGTCAGGGCGATGACGCCGGCAATAGCTCCGGCGGGCTTCAGCACCCAACGACTCTGCAAAAGGAGGATCAATCCGACCAGGAGGAGATCGGAGAATGGCCCCGGCGCGTTGAGCGTGCTCCACACCCTGACTTCGAAAGGGTAGGGTCTACCGAAGCTCGAGGCCTCCAGAGCGCCGGGCAGGCTCTCCAGCCAGAAACGATCCCAGGCAGGCGGCGCGAGATATTGGTACACGCCATAGACGGAGGTCAGCAGCGTTGCCCAGAGAAAGGTAGGTTGAAGATATGAGAATGCCTGGACGTCGTCTCGGCTCGAATCCAAGAAGAGATGCAGGCCGAACAGAAGTGGTACCAGCCAGTTGAGTAATCCGAAGGCAACTTCAGAAGGCGAGACCGCATTCGCGGCTCCGAGCTTCCAGCGAATCATTCCTACGCAGAAGCCATAGAGAATTCCGGCCATGCAGAGATAGAAGGGAGCCAGGCGTGCGGAGGAGACATTGCGGCGCTCCCTGAGCAGCGTCAGGGCGGAGATCGCAGAGACGAGAAAAGGGGCGAGGAGAACCAGGTTCTGGTCCTGGAACCCGCAGCGAAAATCGACGAGGCGGCGCACCAGGGGAGTAAGAAACCATGTCCACAGCGTGAATTGCAGATAGCGCATCGGCCTTCGGAAGTAGAGCGCCAATGCAACCGCAAACGCGATTGCCAGAACGGCAAGGCGCAGGAGGCTTCCGGCGCCGGCTAGATACAGGGCAAGGAGAACCGGCGCACCAGCTCCGCCGACGAGCCACACGGGCATCGCCGATGGCGGAGCGGGGTGCGGATGAGGCAAAGAACTCATGCGACAACATCCGCCGGGGTGTTGGCTAACGCACCAGAGGCCATGGGGAACAGGACTGGAGCGGTGTCGCGCAACGGCATGCCGGCATGTGCAAGGAAGGTGCGCATGCGAGAGCGGAAGACATCCACGCTGAAGTTCTGGGCGTGCCGTCGCAAGACATGGCGATCCCAGTCCTGCTTTTCAAAGAGCTCAATGGCGGACGCAAGGCTCTCCACGGTTTGTGCGTCAAAGAATGTACCGGTCACGCCTTCGATGATCGTCTCCACGGCCCCACCCGCGCGGTAGGCGATGGCAGGCCGACCTGCCGCGGCGAGTTCCAGAGGCGCCATTCCAAAGTCTTCTTCACCGGGGAAGATCAACGCCTGGCAGCGTGCCGCATAATACTCCACGTCTTCGTCAGACAGGCGCCCCATGAACTCGACTGTCGGACCCGCATTGGCAGCGAGCCGCTCCCGCTCCGGCCCATCACCGATGACGATCAATCTCCGCCCCAGCTGCGTACATGCCTGTATGGCTAGATCGAGGCGCTTATAAGAGATCAGCCGCGAAAGAATGAGGTAGTAATCCCCCTGTTCGTCAGAAGGTCGAAAGCGATTTACGTCGATGGGCGGATGAATCACTTCACAGACGCGGTCGTAGCATCGCCGGATCCGCTCTGCCACAGCCCGGGAGTTTGCGATGAAATGATCCGGCTGGCGGGCTGCTCCCACGTCCCAGGAACGCAGTCCGCTGATGAGGTGGTTGAGGACAAGCCGCTTGGCGATGCTCATGGATTCGCGCGACGAATACGCATCGAAGTTCCACACCCAACGCATGGGTGTGTGGCAGTAGCAGACATGCAAGGTGTCACGATGGGTCTGAACGCCCTTGGCGTATCCGGAAGAACTCGATACCACGAGGTCATAACCGGACAGCCGCAGAGATTTGACCGCCAATGGATACAGGAGGAAGTAGAAGCGATAGAGATCTCTCATCCGCGGCAAATGTTGCATCCACGTTGTCTCTACCGGAATATCACGCAGTCCTGCCGGCATGCGCTCCGGCAATGCGACGGTGGAGAGCAATGTGGCCTGCGGCATCATCTGGTAAAGCTCATCCGCAACCCGCTCGGCTCCGCCTAACTGAGTGAAGTAGTCGTGCACCACTGCGATTTTCATCTTGCCTCCTGCGAACCGGTCAGTGCGCTCCCGAGCGGCGTAGAACCGCCGGCACGGTCAACGCGAGGATCTTCAGGTCGAGGGTCAGGGACCACTCGTCGATGTATTGGAAGTCCAACTCGATCCACTGCTCGAAGCTAAGTGAACTCCGTCCTTGCACCTGCCATTTCCCGGTGATTCCGGGTTGCACACTGAAGCGACGCATCAACATGGACTCGCTGAATCGTGAGACATCCCGCACGCTCATCGGGCGGGGGCCAACTAATGACATATCCCCAAGGAGGACATTCCATAACTGCGGAATTTCATCCAGCGAAGTCTGGCGCAGAAGGCGTCCGATCGGGGTGACCCGCGGATCGTCCTTGATCTTGAAGATCGGGCCGCTGGCCTGGTTCTGCTTCTCGAGCGTCTGCATCATGGCAGGCGCGTTCTGGACCATACTGCGGAACTTCCACATGCGGAAGCGGCGACGACGGTATCCGTACCGCTCCTGGATAAAGAAGATGGGCCCGCGACTTGTGGCTTTCACCAGGAAGGCAATGGCGAAGATCAGGGGGGAGAGCGCGACCAGCCCGACAGCGGCGACGATCACGTC
>JAOAPJ010000415.1 GCA_025462805.1 Acidobacteriaceae bacterium | reverse complement strand
TGCCATCGATCGTCAACTCGGAGTTGAGAAACAGCGACGCCGCGTCCGTGCCCGTCGGGACGAGGTCGCTCAACGGCATTCGCTGGTACACGGCGCTGGAGAGCGCCGGTATGTCAACCGACTGCTGCTTCTCGCTCACCGCCGTTCCATCGAACTTCATCAGCCGGGTGCGCAGTTGCGCCTTCGCCGCTGAAGTCTTGTCCGACACGATGTAGACCGCCACCGCGCCATCCTCCACATGCGGCGAGACCAGCACCGGCGCGTAGAAGCGTCGTGCATAGTACTGCAGCGCCTTCCAGCGGCCGTAATAGTCGATCGAAGCCCACGAAGCCACCGGCCAGCAGTCATTCAACTGCCAGTAGATTGACCCCATGCTGCGCGGCCGTTCGCGACGGAGGTGCTCGGCGCCGATACGGATGCCTTCGGCCTGCAGCACCTGGCTGACGTAGAGGAATGAGGGGAAATCCTTCGGCTCGCTGTAGTCCTTCAACAGGTAGTCGTGGATGATCGAGTTGCCTTCGTTGTTCTTCTGGTGCGCCAGCATCACTCGCGAGTAGATTCTGGTGCGGTCCTCTGGCTCGGTGAACGCCTCGATTGTCTTCATCTCAGCGAAGGACTGGAAGCCATTCTCCGTGATAAAGCGTGCGTGTTGCTGCTCATACTCGCTGAAGGGCACTCGGCCATGCCAGACGTTCCACTCGTGCATGTCGCCGGAGCTCTGGCCGGGTGCAAGGTCGTCTTCATAGTCCGCGCTGGGTGAACTCGGCCAGTACGGCGTCGCGGGGTCCAGGCGCTCGATGATGCGCGGCAGCGTGCTCGAGAAGAGCAGCAGGTAGTCCTGCCAGACGCGCACCTGGCCCTTCGAATCCAGCCCGTTGTAGATCTTCGCGTTCTTCTCCCACGCCAGCGACTCTTCCGTCTCGTTGTTGCCGCACCACAGCACGATGCTCGGGTGATTGCGCAGCCGCGTCACTTGATACTCGGCCTCCTTCGCCACCTGCTCGCGGAAGCTATACGTGCCCGGCTGCCAGTCGTTGCCGAACATGAAGTCCTGCCACACCATGATTCCCAACTCATCGCAGAGCTGGTAGAACTCGTCGGTCTCGTAGTAGCCACCGCCCCAGTGGCGGATCATGTTCATGTTGGCGTCGCGCGCCGACTCAAGGATGCGGCGATACTGCGCCGTGGTCACACGCGACGGGAAGCTGTCGAACGGAATCACATCTGCGCCCTTGCCGAACACGGGGATGCCGTTTACCACGAACTCGAAAGAGCGGCCCCACTGATCCTTGTCGCGGCGCAGCACAATCGAGCGGAGGCCGGTGCGGGTCGTCGTGCTGTCGTCATTGCCCACCTTCGCCGTCCAGGTGTATAGCGGCTGCGCTCCGTAGCCTGCCGGATACCAGAGTGCCGGATCGGCGATCTCCACCGGCAGCACGATGTGGTTGTTGCCAGCAACAAGCGCCGCCTGCACCTTGGCGCCGTGATGCTTGCCGCCACCTTCATACGCCACAGAGATGGTTGCGCTTCCTGCCTTCGATGCGACAACGTCGACCTCAGCATCGATGCGGGCCAGCGCCGGCGTGATCTCCCGCTGCCGGACGTAGAGGCTCTCGATGCGGGCGTCATCCCAAGTCTCTAAATGCGCCGCGCGCCAGATACCGCTGGTCACGAATGTGGGCCCCCAGTCCCAGCCGTACTCGTATGCTGCCTTGCGGATGTAGGTCTTGTCGGAGGCCGGCGTCTGCCCGTGCCATTTGTCCGTCAGCGCCACCCTCTGCGCCGCCTTCACGATCGACGGGAACACCACCACCAACTCATTCGCGCCAGGCTTCAGCCATGGCTTCGCATCCACGCGCCAGCCGCGGAACATGTTATCCGCGGTCAAGATGAGGTGCCCGTTCAACGAGACCTCCGCGTACGTGTCGAGGCCGTCGAAGACCAGATCGACATGCTGATGCCCCAGCGTCGCTGGAGTCACGTTAAGCGTGGTTCGGTACTCCCAATCTGCATCCGTAATCCACTGCAGCTTGGCCTCGTTGTCGCGATAGTACGGATCGGGGATCAGCTTGTTCGCGAGCAGGTCCAGATGTACATCGCCGGGCACCGTGGCCGGGCGCCACTCGGGCTGAGCGGAGCCCTCCGGCGCGCGCTGACGAAACTGCCAGCCTGTGTTCAGGTCGACGCTGGTGCGCGGAGCGGCGTGGGCCACGCTGAGAACGATACCAGGAAGGGCGAAGGCGAGGATCAGCGAGGGAAGGAAGCGAAGACGATGCATGGACGCGGACGCTCTCTCAAACGGAAAAATAGGGACGCAGAACAGAAGCCGGGCGCCCACGGCCGTCATTGTACGGCCTTCTGTCCTCCGGCTTCGCCCGCGGCGTATCTTGACGAGGGGGTACTTGGCCGAACATGTCGCTCCGCATCTACACCATCGGCCACTCCACCCGTCCCATTGCGGAGTTCCTGGAGATGCTCACAGTCCACCGAGTGACGCGGCTGATCGATGTGCGCACCCTGCCTCGTTCCGGGCACAATCCGCAGTATGGCAGAGAGGCGCTCTCCGCCTCACTCGAGGGGGAGGGGATCCGCTACCAGCATCTGCCCGGCCTAGGCGGCCTGCGCCGTCCCCGTCCGGACTCAGTCAACCCAGGCTGGCGCAACATCAGCTTCCGCGGCTACGCCGACTACATGCAGACGCCAGAGTTCGTGAACAGCCTCGATGCCCTCATCGCCGTTGCGGCAAA
>JAOAPJ010000410.1 GCA_025462805.1 Acidobacteriaceae bacterium | reverse complement strand
GAACCTTCACGCATGCGGGCGCGACCGTCTCCTGGGAGTACGATGCCGCCAACCAGCGCCTGACGGTGCAGTGCATCAAGGCTCCGCTCTTCCCCGGCTGCGGAGCCATCAACTCCAGCATTCATTCGTTGATCGATAGCTGTCCGTAGCACATCAGGTTGGTCTCGTAGCAAACCGGGTGTTGGGTCCAGGCGCACTGCGGCGTATGACGATGGGTCGCATCTTATTGCGCGGCTAGTTCCGCTGCACTGAAGGTGGCGGTGAAACGCTCTCCTTTTTTTCGTCACTATCAGAGTGCCATGTATGACTGGGCCAGCGTAACCGGCACGGGTGGCGAGATGCGCGTCGGAGTGCCCGGGAGGTGAGTATGGAGAAGCGCAGCGGGTCGATCACGGCGGCCCTGCTGGTGGGCGCCGGGCTGATGCTGCACGGCTTCGCCGGACCTGGCCCGTCCGGCGCTTCCAAGCACGCGGAGATGGGCTCGAGCTCTCGAGAGAACGCCGAGCGCGAGGGGCCGTGGAAGGCATCGTGCCAGTACTGGGAGGCGCTGCGGCAGAATCGTCCAAAGACGAGCGCGACGCCGGCATCGGACTCGCAGGTGGATGGCAGCAACCCGCCAGGATCCGAGTGCAGTGCCACCGAGTGGGGTCTGCCTGACAACATCGGACAGTTGCGGCAACACGGGCTGCAGGCGCATGCCGTGATCGCAACGGTGCCCGATCCGGTGCATAGCCACCTGGCTCCCGAGTTCGATCGCGCCATGGATGCGCTGGTGGGTGCGGCATCGGACAATCGCTACCTGAGGAGTTACGCGTGGCTTCCCTGGAAGGCGCTGAAGGAGGACGCCAGTGCGGCGACGGATTCCGACGATCACGCGAGCGAAGAGCCGGGGCTGCTGGTCTTCGATCAACGCTCAACCTCGGGAGAGACGCCGATCGTTCTTTATATGTTCCTGGTGGCAGAGATGCCCGGCGACGGGCTGAATGCCGGGCAGTTGAAGAAGGCGCTGACCTACGAGTTAGAACTACGTTCTGCACTGGGTGCAGAGTTCGCGACCGATCATGCCGGGAAGCTGCGGGTGATTGGTCCACAGTACTCCGGCTCTGCCATGTCGCTGATCGAGACGGTGAATGGTGTGCTGACCGAGGCATGGAACGATCCATCACTGAAGCCGCGGCCGGGACTGGCGCCGAAGGTGATGATGGCGGGCAGCACAGAGACCGATCAGGCCTACCGCATCCTGAACCGGTGCCCCAGCGCACCAGGCACTGGCTGCGAGCCGGGAACGAAGGATGTGTGGTACTTCTCCTTTGCCTCCGGCAATGCGGTGCGGGGACTGCTCGCGCTGCTGGACGAGAACGGCTACGACAGGATGCGTTCCGTCGTTCTGCGCGAAGACGGCACGTTCTTTGGGGCGGTCAGCGGGGCGGTGAGCGCGAAGGTGGAGAGGGTGCAGTCGATTGCCTTTCCGCGCGATATCTCGCTGCTGCGGAATTCACAGAAGGAGAGCGCGGGCGGTGGGGCATTCGACGCGGGCGCGCCGAGTCCCTATCTGCACCTCACCACGCACGATGAAGGCTCGCAGGACACATTGCCCGATCTTTCGAAGGATGTGACGCCGCTGTCGCAGGAGGCGCAGCTGATGTCCATCTCGCACATGCTGACGCAACTGCATGCGGATTTCGCGTACATCACCGCTTCAAATCCGATGGACACGCTGTTCCTGGCGAAGTCACTGCATCGCTCGAATCCGGATACACGCCTGGTGGTGGAGCCCGACCTGTTGCTGCAGCGCGAGGGGGACGATCAACCTTACATCGGCTCGCTGAGCGTGACGCCGTATCCGCTGGTGTGGCTGGCGCGCTCTGCTGAGTTGCCGGGGCGGCTGCGGGCCTTCGCCAGCGGGCAGATGGAGGCCCTTTACAACGCCGCCAGCTTCACGGTGGGTGAGATGGCGACAGAAGCACCCGGGCCGCCGCATCTGCCCATACTGTATGGGTATCGCGGTGAATCCTCGACCGACGGCACGCCATCGACTTCGACCGCCCCGAAGCTATGGCTGGCGACTGCTGGAAACGATGGCTACTACCCTATCGCCATGCTGAACACGGCGAGCGGACTGCCGGCTGAACCGCAGGCGAAGGCTGAAACAGCGATCACGATCCATCCGTCGCATGTGTGGCAGGCGCTGTGTGTGCTGGTGGGGCTGGCCTGCTTGCTGCACATCGTGGCGCTGTGCTCGGCGAGTTATGCCTCGCCGCAGACCTGCGACCTGGACATCCGGGAGAACTGCATGCAGCACCGGCGCGCGTTATATGGGCAAGTGGGCGGGGCGGCGCTCTTCCTGCTGAGCGTTGCGCTGGCGTTGCCGGCGGGGCCGTTTGTGGGCAGACATGCCGTCGCGCGGCTGGACCAAACGAACCTGGTCTTCGCCTTAGTCATCCTGCTGCTGGCTATCTCCGAATGGGTGGTGGCGATCGCCAAGACTTTCCGCGCGGTGCGGTGGGAGTCCGACGATACTTCGAGTCTGTTTCAGCAGAGCGAGATCCGAGTGTGCGCGGTCCTGTACTGGGGATCGATTCTGGCCACGCTGGGTCTGGCAGCCATGTGGCTGATGCTGTGCGTGCGCTCCGGCGGTGGTCAACGGCTGGGCGCGTTCTTCAGCTATCGCTGCCTGCATCCGCTCAGCGGGGTATCTCCGCTGGCGCCCGCGGTGCTGCTGCTGTGGGGCTGGTTCTTCTGGGCGCTGCTGCACGCGAAGCGGC
>JAOAPJ010000400.1 GCA_025462805.1 Acidobacteriaceae bacterium | reverse complement strand
AGATACATGGCGTTGGAGTGATCGCACAGATGCACAAGGTCGGCCTGGGCGGCAGCGCGGCGCAGCTCACGGCGGAAGAGCAGGAACTTGTCGGCGTAACCCAGCCACTTGGACAAAGGCGAGTGGGGGGCAGCATAGGCGCCCAGCACGGCCGGTGGATGCAGCAGGCGAACCTGGTGGCCTCGCTGACGCATGCCGCTGGCCAGCATCGAGGCGTAGAGCTGCATGCTCTCCTGGCGATCGGGCAAGTAGTTGCCGACGAGCAGGAGCTTCATGTCTGGAATACCGTTGTGCAGACCACGGAGGGGATCGCGCTGCCCCGATCAGACAGCATGATCAGACTGCGTCGTCAGCGCGGCGCACGACACGCGCCCGGATCACCCGGCAGGGGTTGCCGGCGGCGACGGTCCAGGGCGGAATATCGCGGAGAACGACCGAACGGGCGCCGACGACGGCACCGTCGCCGATGGTCACTCCAGGACCCAAGAATGCGCCGGATGCAACCCAGGCCTGCCTGCCTATGGTGACGGGAAGGGAATAGAGCGGGAAGTCCGAGCGGGTGTACTCGTGACTGGAGGCGCAGAGGTAGGCGTGCTGCGAGATGGTGGTGTGTTCGCCGATGCGGACCGGAGCCAGATTGTAGATCTCGACCTTGTCGCCGATAGCGGTGTGGTCGCCGATCTCCAGATTCCAGGGCACGTGGATGCGGACGCCGCCGCAGATCAGGACATTTCTGCCGATCTTTGCGCCGAAGAGCCGCAGCAGCACGACGCGCACCGGGCTGAGAGCGCGTGGGCGCAACGGGTAGAACGGGAGCTGCACACACTGCCACAGCGCACGAAGGACGAGCTCGGACCGCCGTCCAGTCTTCCGATAGGTCGACAGGTCGATGCCCGGGGGCGGCTGATCGAGCGCCTCGGGCGGAAGTTCCAGAAGCTCGGTCGCTGTCGGAGATTCGTGCATATGCAATGTACCTTCGCTCGCAGACGTCCCCTAGTCAATCCCCAGTGCTAGTCAATTCCAACGGGGGTGACGGTCTCTTTGAGGATCTGCAGCAGATAGGTGCCGTAGCCACTCTTGACCAGCGGAGCGGCCAGCGCCTCCAGCTGGGCGGCCGTGATGTAGCCCATGCGGTAGGCGACCTCCTCGGGACAGGCGATCTTGAGTCCCTGCCGCTTCTCGAGGGTGGCGATAAACAGGGATGCATCGAGCATCGAGTCGTGCGTACCGGTGTCCAGCCAGGCCATGCCGCGGCCAAAGGAGAGCACTTTCAGCTTTCCTCTTTGCAGATACATGCGATTCAGGTCGGTGATCTCGAGCTCGCCGCGGAGGGATGGCTTGAGTGAGCGCGCATACTCGACCACCTTGTTGTCATAGAAGTAGAGCCCGGTGACGGCGTATCGCGACTTGGGCCTGCGCGGTTTCTCCTCCAGGCTGATCGCGTTGCCCTGGGCATCGAACTCGACGACACCGTAGGCCTCGGGATTCTGGACAGGGTAGGCAAAGACGACCGCACCATCGATGGTCTGAGCCGCGGACTGGACCATGGCGGCCAGATCGTGTCCGTAGAAGATGTTGTCGCCCAGCACCAGCGCGCAGGGCTCGCCCGCCGCGAAGTCTGCTCCGATGATGAAGGCCTGCGCCAGTCCGTCGGGCTGCGGCTGCTCGGCATAGGAGATGGTCAAGCCCCAGTGGCGGCCGTCGCCCAGCAGGTCACGAAAGCGAGGCAGATCGTGGGGCGTCGAGATGAGCAGGATCTCCCGGATGCCGGCGAGCATCAGCGTGCTTAACGGGAAATAGATCATCGGCTTGTCGTAGATGGGGACGAGCTGCTTGGAGACGGCGAGCGTCACCGGGTAGAGCCGGGTGCCGGAGCCGCCGGCAAGGATGATTCCCTTCACTGTGCACTTCCTGCGGCAGCGGTCGCCTGGTGGCGTTCCGCGTAATTGCGATCGATCCATTCGCGGTAGGCGCCGCTGGTAATCGCCTCCACCCAGGGCATATTCGCGAGGTACCACTCGACGGTTTTGCGGATGCCGGTGGCGAAGCTCTCTCGCGGCTGCCAGCCAAGCTCTGCGGCCAGCTTGCGGCAGTCGATGGCGTAGCGGCGATCGTGGCCGGGGCGGTCCTTGACGTAGGTAATGAGTTCGCGGCGGGACCGGCTGTCGGGGCGAAGTTCGTCCAGGATGTCGCAGATGGTCTGGACCACGGCGATGTTGGCCATCTCGTTCAGGCCGCCGATGTTGTAGGTTTCTCCGACGCGGCCCCGGGCGAGAACGGCCGCGATCGCGCTGCAGTGATCGCCGACATAGAGCCAGTCGCGCACATTGAGCCCGTCGCCATACACCGGCAGCGGCTTGCCCTTGAGGGCGTTCAGCACCATCAGGGGGATGAGCTTCTCCGGGAACTGCAGGGGGCCGTAGTTATTTGAGCAGTTGGTGGTCACGGTGGGCAGGCCGTAGGTGTGGTGGTAGGCGCGCACCAGGTGATCACTGGCGGCCTTCGACGCCGAGTAGGGGCTGTTTGGACTGTAGGGGGTGGTCTCGCAGAAGGCGGCGTCCGCCGGGCCAAGGGAGCCGTAGACCTCGTCCGTGGAGACATGCAGGAAGCGGAAGCGGCCCTTCGCGGAGCTCTCGATCCCACGCCAGTGTTCCAGCGCAGCGTCGAGCAGCCGGAAGGTGCCGACCACGTTGGTCATGACGAAGGCTTCAGGCCCCAGGATGGAGCGGTCGACATGGCTCTCTGCCGCGAAGTGCACGACGGCGTCCGGCCGATGTTCGGCAAGCAGCCGGCCGACCAGTTCGCGGTCTTCAATGCCACCCTGGACGAAGGTGTAGCCGGGGCCGTCCGCGACCGAGGCGAGGCTCTGCA
The DNA here is from genome assembly GCA_025462805.1 of Acidobacteriaceae bacterium. The sequence continues at coordinate 9,835 of JAOAPJ010000400.1, read as the reverse complement.
GATTGCCGGCGTAGGTCAGCTTGTCGAGGTTGATGACTTCGTCGCCGGCGGCTACGCGCGCGAGTACGAAGTTTGCGCCGATGAACCCGGCTCCGCCCGTCACCAGGAGACGGCTACTCATGGACTCTCCTCATCATCTTCATCATCGTCGGCAGCCGAAGCTTACCAGAGGGTACCTGAACGGGCAGGCGCACTCAGGCAAAGACCTCTGCCTCGCGGAGGGGTTTGCCGGCAGCATCCTTGGTTGAGAGTGCCGGCTCGCCCACATCCGGCCAGCGGATGCCGATCTCCGGATCGTTCCAGAGAATGCTGCGCTCCCCCTGCGGGGCGTAGAAGTCGGTGGCCTTGTAGAGCACCTCGGCCACCGGGGAGAGCACCACGAATCCATGGCCAAAGCCCTCGGGAATCCACAACATCTGTTTATTGTCCTCACTCAGCAGATGCCCGGTCCATTGGCCGAAGGCAGGAGAGCTGCGGCGCAGGTCGACGGCGACATCGTAGACCTCTCCGCGGACGGCGCGCACCAGCTTGCCCTGGGGCTGGATCAACTGATAATGAAGGCCGCGCAGGACGCCACGCTCGGACTGCGAGTGGTTGTCCTGCACGAAGGTCTCGCGAATGCCCAGCTCGGCGAAACTGCGCTGGTTGTAGCTCTCGAGGAAGAAGCCGCGACTGTCTGCAAAGACGCGGGGCTCGAGCAGCTTGACTTCTTTCAGGTTAGTAGGGTGGATACGCATATTCGGTCAGTTGGCGACTTGGCGCACTGCCATAACGGAGTCGAGCTGCTGCTGCCAGTCGGGCAAGGCGAAACTGAAGCTCCGCGCAAATTTGTTGTTGGACAGAACCGAGTAGGCCGGGCGGGCGGCTGGCGTCGGGTAATCGGCGGTGCTGATGGGTACGAGCTTGGGTACCGCGCCTGGAGCGCGGGCGAAGATGGCCTTGGCGAAGTCGTACCAGGTGGTCTCACCCGCTGCCGTCATGTGGTGAACGCCGCCGGACCACTGGCCTTGCTCCGCCAGGTGCAGGATGCGTAACGTGGCGGCAGCGATGGCCTCTGCTGAAGTGGGCGCGCCATGCTGGTCTGCGACGATGCGCAGCTCGGGGCGCTCTGAACCGAGGCGGAGCATGGTTTTGAGAAAGTTCGCGCCGTAGCTCGAATAGACCCAGCTGGTTCTCAGAATGAGTGCGTTTGGGTTGGCCTCCAGCGCCGCCTGCTCGCCTGCGAGCTTGGACGCGCCATAGACATTGCGGGGCGCGGTTTGGTCCTGCTCGGTGTAGGGCGTGGCCTTGGTTCCGTTGAAGACGTAGTCGGTCGAGTAGTGCACCAGCCTTGCCCCGATGCGCGCGGCGGCGGCGGCAATCACGCCCGGTGCGGTCGCGTTCACGCGGTAGCAGCCCTCACGATCGCTCTCCGCCTTGTCGACGGCGGTGTAGGCTGCGGCATTCACGATCGCGTCCGGGCGGTATTTCTCGACAGCGGCGCGGATGCTGGCAGTATCCGCCAGGTCGCAGTCCTGCCGGGTGAGGAAGATCCAATGCGAAGACGAGGATTCGCCGGTGCGCGAGGCGCCCTGCCGAGAGAGATCTTCGAGCGCGTGCCCGACCTGTCCGTTGCTGCCGAAGAGAAGGACTCGCATGTCTGCCTTGAAAGATCTCCGATCCGAAACGTCATTGTGAGGATGGCTGGTTACAGAGTAGAGATGCGATAGATGGCGTACGAGGTGGCGGTGCCGATCGCAGCATCGACAGCGGAGAAGGTGTACTGCTTTCTCAGGCTGGTGGGTACATAGAGGATATCGCCATCGGTCAGCAGCATGTCAGGTCCGTCGCCGAAGAGGACTCGTTTCATGTTGATCTTCAATTCCTCGCGGCCAGTGGCGGAGCGGCGGATGAGACGCGCGTTACCGAGGTTCGCGACACGAGTGGGACCACCGGCCAGAGCGACGGCCTCAAGCAGAGTCAGCCGGTTGTTGTGCTCCACCTGATAGCCGCCGGGCCGGGCCAGTTCTCCGACGATATAGACGATGCCCGAGCGTGCAATGAAGATGAGATCGCCGGGGAGGATCTCCATGCGGCCCTGTTCGATGGACTCTGGCGTCTGCGCACCGACGTTGAGGGTGACGTGAATGATGTTCTTCGGATCGGCTGCGTGAACGATGCTGACGGTACGAGAGGCGGTATCGTTCAATCCGCCGGCCATGGTCAGTGTGTCGATCAGTGTCCGGGGCGCGGTAATGGAATAGAGGCCGGGAGTGCGCACCTCGCCACTGATGGTGATGGTGCGCCGGGTGTATTCCGCGACAAAGACGGTGACCTGAGGATTGACCAGGATGCCGGCCTCTTTGTAGCGCTGGGTCACAGCATCGGTGATCTCGGCCAGCGTGGAGCCGGCCACATGCATGGTGCCGGCGAGCGGCAGCAGGATGTCCCCCTTGAGGTTCACGCGGAAGCGCCCGGAGAGTTCAGGGGTGTCGAAGACGATGATATCGAGCAGATCTCCGGCAACGATTTGCGTGCTCGGGCTGGTCTGCGGAATGTCGGAACCGGTGCCAAAGACGCCGGCACGGCTGTCGTTTAACGGCGTCGTGCCGGGAAGATTCAGGGGCGCGCTGGGTGACTGCTGACCATAGTTGTTGAGCGACGGCAGGTTGGAGGCAGGGTCCCCGCCGGGACTCCCCCCGGTCTGGGGGACGCCGAGTGGTTGCGGCGAGACTTGCTGGCCGAGAGTCTGCGCGCGGAGGGAGAGTGGGCTGCCGCACAGCGCGAAGACACAACAGAGCCATGCAGGGGCGAGAAGACGCAGGCGCATTGCGCTACTTGACCTCCTCGTGCACGGTCTCACTGGTGTAGCCATACCCATAGGTGTAGGGGCCGGAGTAGTTGTAGTAGCTGTCCTTCCGCATGTCGATGTCGTTGACCACGGCGCCGAGCAGATGCGCATTGACGCGGCGCAGCATCTCCCGGGTACGCATCAGAGCCTTCTTCCGGGTAACCCCGGCGCGCACTACCAGCAGCACGGAGTCTGCGCGGGCGGCGGGGGCAAGCGAGTCAGAGACGGCGAGAATGGGGGCGGTGTCGATGATGACGCGATCGTATTGCTCTGCCCACTGGCGCATCATCTCGGCCATGCGGTGCGAGGCGAGCAACTCGGCGGGGTTGGGCGGTACAGCGCCGGCGGGCAGATAGGACAGTGTCGGCACCTGCGGCAGGGGATGCAGAATCACCGATTCATCGCTCTGGCGGCTGAGCAGATTGGTAAGACCCTGCGCCGGCCGCCGCAGGCCGAACAGCAGGTGGAGCGTGCTGCGGCGCAGGTCGGCGTCGACGATCAGGACCCGCTCGCCGCGCTGCGCCAGCATAACGCCGATGTTTGCCGAGAGGGTCGACTTGCCCTCCGACATAAATGCGCTGGTGACGACCAGGGTGCGCAGCGGATTGTCGATGGCGCTCAAAAGGATGGAAGACCGCAGCGCGCGATAGGCCTCGGCAGTGGGAGAGGCGGGAGCGGTGATCGAGATGAGGCGGCGGCGTTCCCCGGGTTCCTCGCCCGCATCGTCCTGGCGGGCCCGGGTGGCAGGCTGGAAGTGCGGGATGGCACCGATCGAGAGCAGGCCGGAGAACAGCTCCACGTCGTCGGTGGTGCGCAGGGTGTCGTCGAGCGAGTCGAAGATAAAGGCGCCCAGCACACCAATCAGCAGACCGAGGGCGCCGGAGATCATGACGTTGCTGCGCACGTCGGGCGACACGGGTCCCAGCGGAAGCAGCGCCTCGTCGATCACGTTCACCGATGCGGTGTTCAAGCCGGAGGCGAGGTTCGATTCCTTGAGCTTGAGCTGCAGCTGGTCATAGAGCTGGCGGCTGGACTCGGCATCCTGCCGGAGGAGAGCGTACTGCGCGGCGCTCTCGTTGAGCTTATAGGCATCCTGCAGCTCGTGATCGAGCTGGCTCTGCATCAGCTCAAGGGTGTGGGCGGTGGTGGTGTACTCCTCGCGAATGCGCTGCTGCACATTGCGCATCTCGGAGTCGACCTGGTGCTGCAGGGTGCTTATATGATCGCGGAGCTCGCGGACGCGCGGATAGTTTGGCCCGTACTTGGTGGTGAGCTGGTTGTACTGTGCGGTCAGGCTCAGCAGCTCCGCACGCAGGGTCACCAGCGTGGAACTCGGCGCCACGCTGGCCACCATATCCGGATCGTTGGACTCGGCCAGGCGCAGCTTGGCCTGACGTACGATGCGGTCCGCCTGCGCAGCAGCCACCTGTGCATTGCTGACGTGAAGACGATCGAGGGAGAGGCTGTCTCCGCCCCCGACGCCGACCATGTTGTGTTCCTTCTGATACCGGGCAAGACGGGCCTGTGCGTCATTGGCCTGCTGCTTCAGCCCCTCCATCTCGGTCGAAAGCCAGCGGGTTACCCGTCCCGTGCCCTCCATGTGGTCGTCGAGATTGCGCTTGAGGTAGACCTCCACCAGCCGGTTCGGCACGTCGCGGGCGACCTCCGGCCGCGGGTCGCGATAGACGATGGCGACGATGTCCGTCCCGGGCTCTGCACTGATATGGAGCGCGCCGCGAACGGATCCGATCATGGCCTGGAGCTGGGCCGCGGGAAAGGCCTCCTCGCCGGCGTTCGGCGGCAGATGATCAAAGGCGTGGGGGAAGGGTCCGCGATGCTCCTGGGCCAGCTCCTTGACGGTATAGAAGACAACCTGGTTGCTCTGCATGCGAGCGACTTCGGTGGGCAGGCGCACATCCTCGGAGGAGAGGCTCTGCTGGATCAGATCGCTCAGACCGACGTTGGTCTGCGAAGGGTTCAGATCGATGGTGGCGATGCCGTCGTAGAGCGGGACGCGGGTCTTCGAGTAGGCGTAGCCGATCAGCAGGCTGATGAGGAAGCACGCCAGGATGAGCCACTTCCATTTGAGCAGGATGCGGCCGATATCCGCGAGCGAGAGGCCTTCGCGGGAGCCCTGCGCGAGCGGGCCATCGGCATCTGCGTTGATCGGCGCTAACTGGTTTGGAACATCCACCATCTGTGGCGTCTCTCCGGCGGTCCTTCTGCTCTCGCCGGGCCCCGCCCGGGGTTGTACGTGCCGCGGCGGTCCTCTTGAGCGTCCGCACGCCAGAGCCTGTCAGGGCGGCAACGCATCGCTGCGTTCCGGGAAATATAACGCTGCCCGGCTGCTGGTGCCTCGATACTACCTCAGCAACAGGGCGTACCCAAGGGTCATGAGGCACCACTAAAGGGGCAGAGGGTTAGCTCGCAGAGTCGTGCTCACGGGCTGCGCGGTCCCGCATCTCCCGGGTCTTCAAGACGATCATGTACTCGTAGATGGCTTGCAGCCAGGCATAGGTCATGCCGGCCCGTCCGTCGAGAAATGCCCGCCGCACCACAACCATATACAGCCACTTGAGCAGGGATCGGGCGGGCATGCGGTAAAAGAGCGCCTTCTGGTGCAGCCGGCGCTCGTGAAAATCGCGGGAGGTGAGTGCTGTCCTGAGCGAAGGAGCGCTCAGCCCGCCACCATCCGCGATCAGGCGCGCCTCCATGGTGGAATACACGTCGTGGCGGCGGAACCAGTGGCTGATGCCCTTCGAGAAGGGGTAGTGGTCGAGCGGCGACGCGAGCTCGCCGATGGCCCCGGCGATCTCCAAGACCTCGTTGATCTCGCGGCTGTAACGGGCCAACTCGGGGCGAACGAGCCGGACGTACCAGGGCGAGATCTGGGCGTGCTTGAGCCAGGTGTTCTGGAAGTAGTCGCGCCTGCGGATACGATAGGCGGCAATCCCATGGTCATTGTGCCGGGCGATGCGCTCAATCTCTTCGCGCAGCGCGGGGGTGCAGCGCTCGTCGGCATCCAGGAGAAGCACCCAGGGATGCCGGAATCGGGTCTGGTTGAGTGCGGCATTGCGCTGAGCAGCGTAGTTGTCGAAGGCGCGTTGGGCGACCTTCGCGCCCAGCCCTTCGGCAATCGAGACAGTCGCATCTGTGCTGAAGGAGTCGAAGACGTGCACGTCGTCGGACCAGGAGACAGAGGCCAGCGCTCCCGGCAGATCCTGCTCCTCATTGCTGGTGAGGATGAGGACGGAGGCGTAGCTCACGCAGCGGACTCCTCTGGGACGGCGGAGAATCCGGGTACGCAAGACGCGAGGGCCTGCCGCAGGCCGGCCACATCCTGTTCGAAGCTGAAGCGCTGGATGTGCTCCCGACCGGCGGCGCCCATCCGCGCGGCCCTGCCGGGTTCGGCAAGGGTGCGCATGAGGGCCCCCGCCAAGCCAGGAGCATCCTCGACACGGAAGATGGCACCAGTCTCGCCTTCGATCACCAGGTCCCGCTGACAGCCGACGTCATCGGAGACGACGACTGGGCGACCGGCGTTCATTGCCTCATTGACGACCAGACCCCAGGGCTCGTGGCGCGAGGGCAGCACGAAGACGTCGCACAGGTCGAAGTAGCGGGGCAGCTCGGTCTGGTTGCGAAAGCCAAGGAAGCGAATATCAGGAGAGCCGGCGGCTTGCTGCTCCAGCCGTTGGCGTTCCTCGCCGTCGCCAACGATCAACAGACAGGGCCGCGGCCCGGGGAGAACTTCCGCGAGCATCTGGTGCGCGGTAATCAGGTCCGCGCAACGCTTGCGCTCCTGGAGTTTCGAGGCGAACAACAGGACGGGACAGCCGGGCTGGAGCCCAAGCTCCGCCCGCAGCGCCTCCCTCCGGGGGGCGGCGGCCTGCGCCTGGCGCTCGAAGAAGGCGTTGTCCACGGCGTACGGCATACGGTAGATCGGCATCTCGTCGCCGAGATAGTGCCGCCAATAGCGCGCGTTGGCCTCGCCGATCGCGAGCACGGCGCTAATGTGCGGGCGCAGCGTCTCGAAGAATACGGCTTTGGCGACCAGCCTGGCAGGGGAGCGCTTCCGGTCATGCAGAGTGGACTCGGCGCGCAGGAGGAGCGGAATGCCGTACATGCCGGCGGCCGCAATCACGCGCAGACTGTTGGCCGTACTGTATCCGTGGGTCCAGATTGCGTCGTAAGCACCTTGCTCGAGCGAACGAGAGACGCGGCGATTGAGCGGGCGCGCAAAGCTGGGGTTTTTGCCGGCTTCACGCCACGCCGGGAGGAACGACGAGCGGTAGCCTTCCAGCAGCGGCACATCCCATTCGACTTTTACGCCGAATCCCTCGTCTAAATAGCCACGCACGGAATGATCGCTGAAAAAGAAGACGTCGAGATCGATATCCGGCTCCGCCGCAATGCGGCGAAGCAAGGGAGTTTGGTATTGGATGGGGTGGCTGACGAAGTAAGCCAGGCGCAGTGGTCTTCCCCGGGTAAACATGCATGTCTTTCAGAACGGCGGGCGGAACGGTTGGGCCGATGCACCGCGGCCAGAAGGCTGCTGGCCAGAGAAGTGCTGGCCATGATGCTACCACCCACTTTCGTTCGCGGGCGGCAAGCCGTTCGTACATCCTTTGTGTGCTTGGCTCCAGGAGGGACTGTGGTTTCATCGTATGTTGATAGTGCGGTCGGCGCACCTGGGGCTGAATGGTTAGCAGGGAACGATAGAATGCAAGGAAAGCCGTGACTGACTCGTTTAGCAATCCCCCGTCCTCCGGTCCGAATCTCACACAGGTCGATGGACCCACCAACTTCGGGCGTTTCGCGGTGCGCCTGCTGATCGCGCTGGCCATCCCGACGCTGGCGATCCTTCTCTGGATCAAGTTCGAGCGCCAGACGCCCGCGGCCACAGGTGAAATTGCCCGCATCTCGATCTTCCCGGTGCAGGCGAAGATCACGGGCGGAGCCGCTGGATCGCCGGGCATGCAGGGACAGGACGAGATCATCAATCAGATGATGGTGCTGGCGCATGTCCGCCTGCACAATCCGAACCAGGCGCCGATCCGGATCGAAGACGACTGGGCGGTGGTCACTCTGCCCGATGGGGAGACGCGGCGCAGCCTTGCGGCCAACGCGAGCGACTTCGAGAAGGTCTTTGTCGCTTATCCGCAACTGGCGCCGCTCCGGATGGAGCCGCTGCGACGGGACACAGTGGTCCAGCCCGGCCAGACGGTGGACGGACTGGTGATCTTCAGCTATCCGCTGTCGCGGGAGCAGTGGGACTCGCGGAAATCAATGCAACTGACGCTCGAGTTGGACAACTCGAAAGACGTTACGCTGATCGCCCCCCAAGGCTGAACCGTCAGTCTCCGGGTTCCGTTCGGAGATCTCGCTACAATCGAAGACATGCGCCGTTTCCATCACGTCGCGATCGCGGGTGCCGGCATCGTCGGGCTGGCCTGCTCGCTTGCACTGCGACGCCGCGGGTTTGCGGTGACGGTTCTCGAGGCGGGCGCGGCGATGGGAGAGGCCTCCTGGGCGGCCGGAGGCATGCTGGCGGTCGAGGACCCGGAGAATCCACCGGCGCTGCTCCCTCTCTCGCGCTACAGCCGCTCGCTGTACGACGGCTTTCTCGCGGAGGTGGCTTCCCTCTCGGGCCACAATGTCGGCTACCGGACACATCAGACGCTGCAGGTGGTGGAATCCGCCGCTGCAGATGTTCGGGGCGCGCTGCTGAGCGCGGCGGAGGCGCGATGCCTGGTTCCCGGACTGGCCGCAGAGGGACACAATGACGGAGACAACTTTCTGCTTCTTGAGGAGCAGAGCCTTGATCCGCGCGACCTGTGCTCTGCCCTGCCGCTGGCTGCGCGACAGGCTGGGGTGACAGTGCGTGAGCACGAGCCGGTCACGCGTATTGCGTGCGACGCCGACGGGGTCATTCTGGTCACGGCGAAGACCGAGGTGCGGGCGGATGCCTTCGTGAACTGCTGCGGAGCGTGGTCAGAGACACTCGACGCGGCAGCGGGCATCGCTCCGCGCAAGGGACAGATGCTGGTGGTGCAGCAAAGCTCGGGCCCGCGTCTGGCGCAGGTGCTTCGCTCGGCTGAGATCTACCTGATCCCGCGGGCAGATGGACGCATCGCGATCGGCGCGACGGTCGAAGACGCAGGGTTCTCGAAACAGGTGGAGACGGAGGCGCTGCTGGGGCTGCGGCGGCGCGCCGCCGCGCTGTGGCCTGCGGCCATGGATGCGACGTTGGTGGAGAGCTGGGCCGGTCTGCGTCCGGGATCTGCGGATGGACTGCCGACGATCGCACAGACGGCGGAGCGACGATTCCTTGCTGCAGGACACTTCCGGAACGGCATTCTGCTGGCGCCGGGGACGGCGGAGGCGATCGCCGACTTAGTATGTAGTGTGAGCCCCGCAGTTGATCTACAGCCGTTTCGAGCACATCGTGGCGCATTGTCGCCGGTATGTGACAAGCAGTTTGCGGCTGCGCTATAACGGTTAGTTCCGCCCGCGAGCCGCAGGACCCCCACCATCGGCGCCAAGCATCTCATCGACACGGGCCAGACTGAAGGAGACAAAACGGATGGCGAGTGCTGTTGTGACCAAAGGGCTGGAGGGCATTGTAGCCACCACATCCAGCATCTGCTGGATTGACGGTGATGCGGGAGTGCTTGCCTATCGCGGCATCGACATCCATACGCTGGCCGAGCAGTCGAACTTCGAAGAGATCACCTACCTGCTGTGGAATGGCAAGCTGCCCAAGGCCGCCGAGTTGGAGGCTTTTCGTAAGGAATTGTCGGCGGCGCGCACGCTTGATCCGAAGATCATCGATCTGCTGCGCTCCTTCCCCAAGGGCGCGACGCCCATGGAAGTGCTGCGCACGGCAGTCTCTGCCCTGAGCTGCTATGACGCGGACGAGGCGGACAACAGCCACGACGCGAATGTGCGGAAGAGCTACCGGCTGACGTCACAGATTGCGATGATGGTGGCGCTGTATGACCG
>JAOAPJ010000386.1 GCA_025462805.1 Acidobacteriaceae bacterium | reverse complement strand
TGGACCTGGGCGAGACCACGAATCCGTCCCTTTCGTCTGTTTCCCAGTCAGGCTATCAACTCGGTACTACAGCTGCTCGCCTATTGCTTGATCGAAGGGAAGGTGACACTAGTCCGGCGAAACACATCGTTCTGGAGACAGTGTTGAACCTTAGGCACTCGGTGGCGCCTCCCCCGGAGGCGCCGCGGGGTAATCCGGCGATGAAGAAGCGAGCTGGACATAGACAGAAATGAACCCCAAGCACAGCTCTGAACAGAACTGTGGTCCTGCGGTTTCGGCTGAGTCTTTAGGCTGGCGGCAGGCAGCCAACCAGAGGGTCGCCGCAGTCAGGGCGGTTCGCCTACGAAGCGGCTGATTCGGGGCTGTTGAGCCAGCGCAAACAACCGAACTCCCGAGCTCGGAAGCCGGTCGAAGCGGGGAGGAACACGATGGTCCTATGTCGCGGTTGCAGACGTTCGAGAATCGCAGGAATCTCGCGAACGCGAAAACCATAAGGCGTCCGCACTCGCTTGCAGGTCTGCCCTACTCCCTACCTCTTGATGACCAATGACCGGGGTGCGGTCGCGCTGCCCCGAGTCGCGGCATAGAAATCTTCTATCGGCAGAAGAGGTGCAAAAGTATTCTGTTGAAAGTCAACTGTTGACAGTTTACGGTTCTCCACGTTCCCAATCCAAGCCTTCGGACCTGAGGCGAGCACCGGCTCTTTCTCACGCCATTCAGTTTGTGACCTCCGTTCCAAAGGTCTTGTTAGAGCGGACGCTGCATCGATAGGAGTTCCTATGATCACCGCGCGTTCCAGGGCCCTTACCTCTCTTTTCCTGGCAACGAGCCTCGGCTTCACCTGTTCGATCCATGCGCAGGTGGCCGGAGCCACACTCTCGGGAACTGTGACCGACGTCTCTGGCGCACGGGTTTCGGGCGCGAAGATTGGCATCCAGAACATTGAGACTGGAGTGCAACGGGAGATCGTTACGAGTGACTCCGCGAGCTTTTACAGCGCGCCGAACCTTCTGCCGGGAACATACGACATAACCGTCACGGCAGCAGGATTTTCAACCTATGTCCGCACTGGCGTGAGTCTCACCGTAGGTTCGACAACGACCCTAAATATCGCTCTGCAGGTTGGCAGTGTGGCCGAGAAAGTAGAGGTCATAGCCACGCCTAGCACCGTGCAACTTGACTCATCGGCAATCAGCGCTGTGGTAGGTTCGACCACGGTGCGTGAATTGCCTTTGAATGGCCGCGATTGGACACAGCTCGCAACCCTGCAGCCTGGAGTCGTCTCCATTCATGTTGAAGCGCCCGCCAGCGATCGTGGCAATAGGGGATTCGGAAGTCTGTTGACCATCAATGGCCATCCGCCGTTCGAGAATAACTACCGCGTCAATGGGGTCAGCATCAACGACTATTCCAACGGCTCACCCGGCAGCACGCAGGGCGTGAACCTGGGAGTGGATGCAATTCAAGAGTTTTCCGTTCTGACGAGCAACTACCCCGCTGAGTACGGCAGAGCCTCAGGCGGAGTGATCAACTCTATAACAAAGTCAGGCACGAGTCAGTTTCACGGGGATGCATACTGGTTTCTGCGCGATAAGATCCTGGACGCACAGAATTACTTTGACAACGGAATCCCGCCCTTCCACCGGCATCAGTTCGGCGCATCTGTAGGCGGTCCGATCATCAAGCGTAAGACCTTTTTCTTTGCCGATTACGAAGGCATCATCCAGAACAAGAGCAACACTTACAGCAACCCCGTGCCGTCGGCGGCCGCACGTGCGGGAACGCTCTGTTCTCAGCCAGATGGCACCTGCACCACAACGACGATCACGATCGACCCGAAGGTTTCACCCTTTCTTGGCTTCTATCCACTCCCGAACGCAGGTCTTATCGGCAACGGTGACATAGGTATATCCAACACATCGGAAGTCGAGCGACTGAGGGAAAACTATGTGACCGCGCGAGGCGACCAGCACTTTTCAGACAAAGACAGCCTCAATGCGAGCTGGTTTTACGACCGGGCACCGCTTACGTCTCCAGACAATTTTGGGGATGTCGTCACCCAGAATTTCACACTTCGGCAGATGGCCAGCGTGGAAGAAACGCACATCTTCAATCCAGGACTGGTGAATACGGCTCGCATTGGTTATAGCCGCGTCAACGCCCTGATCTCTGCACCTGTGAACGCGATCAATCCACTGGCCAAGGATCCGACTCTTGGCGCATTTCCAGGAGTGTTTGCACCGCAATTAAATGTTCCCGGACTCGCGACACTGGACGGAGCTCTTGGCAGCGTCTCTGAAGACGTGCTGAACTGGAATTCCTACCAGGTTTATGACGATGCGTTCCTCACTCGAGGCACTCACTCCGTGAAATTTGGATTTGCGGCCGAGCATATGCAAAATCACGAACTTTCCGGTGCCGGAGCAAATGGAATCTTTAGCTTCCCATCTCTGGCAGGCTTTCTGCAGAACCAGCCAAGCTTCTTCCAGTTAGACGATCCAACTGGCACCAAGCCGATCAATGTCCGGCAAACGCTCTTTGGTGCCTACATTCAGGACGATTGGCACTGGCGTTCGAACTTCACGCTCAACCTCGGTGTTCGTTATGAGCCCGTGACGTTACCGACCGAGGCTCATGATGGATTCGCCGTGTTGAAGAACATCACTGACCCGGCAGAGACTTCCGTGAAGCATCTTTGGGCGAAGAATCAGACGCTCCGCAATCTTGAACCGCGCGTCGGTTTCGCATGGGATCCCTTCCGCGATGGAAAGAGCGCGGTGCGGGCGGCCTTCGGGATTTACGACGTACTCCCTCTGCCCTGGGTGTACACGCACGGCAGTACGTCTACGCTTCCGTTCGGAAGACTGGCTGGCAACGCTCACCTTGCTCCAGGGTCGTTTCCGAATGGAGCGTTGGGGGGACTCGGATTTGACCCAACGACTGTCGCTAACCGATATGTCGAACAAGCACCTCATCGCAACTACGCGATGAACTGGAACCTCAGCCTGCAGCGGGAGATTACCCCCGGCTTAGCGATAGTGGTTGCCTACGTTGGTGCGCACAACCTTCACCAGGCATTCAGCACGGACGACAGCAACATGGTTATTCCAACTCTGACGCCGGCCGGCTATCTCTGGCCCTGCGGGCCAGATGGAAATGGCAATAGCTGTGTGGCCGGATTCCTACCTACCGGTACGCAGACCAACCCAATCCCGAGCGTCCGCCTGAACCCCGATGTCGGTCCGATTCGGTTGCTGAAATGGGATGGCAGCTCCCACTATGAGGGATTTCAAGTTGGAGTGATGAAGACGATGAGCCACGGCATTCAGGCTCAAGCCAGCTACACCAGAGGCCAGTGCGTAGACATGGGCTCGGGAGGTTTGTTAGGCGATCCCTACAAGAACTCGCTCTCGAGCCTGATGTTCTTCAATCGGCAAAGCAGGCATGGCCTATGCGACTTCAATGTAACCCACAACTTTGTGGCGAATGCCCTTTGGCACGCTCCAAAACCGAATTTTGGCGGGCTGGTCGGGGAGCACCTGCTTAGCGATTGGGAATTCGGAGGAGTTTTCAACGCCAACACGGGCGAGCCGATCACACTTGTCATGGCGGGGGACCCGCTCGGTCAAGGCAGCAGCGACCCGTGGCCTTATCCGAGTCGCGTTGCAGCCCCTGGATGCGACAAGCCGGTGAATCCAGGGAACGTGCATAACTACCTCAAGCTGAACTGCTTCACGCCGCCCATCGCGCCGGCTTCCCTTGCCGGAATGTGCCAGCCTGGGGTCGATGCAAAGGGCAATCCGATCCCCGGGTCATGCATGAACCTGTTTGGCAACAATGGGCGGACCAGTGTTATCGGACCTGGGTTGGTCAGCCTCGATTTCTCAGCGGTGAAGAACAACTTCATCGAACGCATCTCCGGCACCTTTAACCTTCAGCTTCGCGCGGAGTTCTTCAACATAATGAATCACCCTAATTTCCAGCCTCCTTTGGACAACAAGGCCTTATTCAATCAAGACGGATCGCCCGTGACGGGAGCCGGAGCGATCGACGCTACCTCCACAACATCGCGCCAGATCCAACTCGCTTTGAAAGCGATATGGTAGCCGAGCGCCCGATATCAACCGTCAAGGGAATCGTGCACGGGGATTGTTCTAAGGAGCGCGGTATGCCCTCCGCAGTTTAAGGATGGAAAGAGTCGACATGGATCAGAACAAGTCCACTGAGCGCGTAGATAGACTTCGCGCCGAACGCCACGTGCAGGAGGATGACATCCCGGACAACAACTCCAACGTGATCATGACCCGGCGGAGGGTGTTTGCTTTGACTGGCGTTGCCATTGCCACGACCCTGCCGCATTTCAGGGCATTCGCAAAGCCTAGGAGCGAGCAGGAGAATAAGCCGGCGGGAGGCTCAAGCCAGGACAGCGACTCGCACGGTACCGGGCAGATCATGGAGAAGCTCAGCACCTACATGAGCCTGGCCGGCGAACAGCCGTTGCCGGACGAGGTTGCCGAGAAGGCGAAACAGCACATCCTCGATACGTTCGCAGCGATGATCTCGGGATCCGGCCTGCCACCCGGGCGGCAGGCGCTGAAATTCATTCACTCGTTTGGCGGTGGCAAACCCGTAGCAACGGTAGTAGCCTCCCCCGTGGTCTGCGGCCCTATCGAGGCAGCGTTAGCAAATGGCATCCTCGCACATTCCGATGAGACCGACGATTCACACGGTCCATCACGTTCTCACCCCGGTGTCTCAGTTATTCCTGCTGCGCTAGCGGCCGGTGAGTTGTTCGATGTCACTGGAGCCCGATTCTTACGGTCAGTAGTTCTCGGCTACGACGTCGGAACGCGCGTGACAATGGGTATGGGGGGACCCGCTTATGAAGCGGCGACCCACCGTAGTACCCACGGCACCGTTGCTGTGTTCGGCGCTGGTGCCGCGGCAGGCTGCGCCGCTGGCCTGAATGCGCAGGAGTGCCGATTTCTGCTTGATTACAGCGCACAGCAGGTATCCGGATTTGGTGTCTGGAAGCGGGATGACGCTCATATGGAAAAGGGCTTCCTCTTTGGCGGTAAGCCAGCCGCCGGGGCACTCACAGCCACAATGCTCATCCGATCGGGATTCACAGGCGTCGACGACGTCTTCTCCGGTCCTGAGAATTTCTTCGAGGCATTCGCGCCTCGGGACAATGGTGTGATCAAAGCCGACCCCTCACAGCTCGTCGACGGGTTGGGCCAACGCTTTGAAGTGACTCGCACGAACATCAAGAAATGGACGGTTGGATCTCCAATCCAGGCTCCCCTCGATGCCCTCGTTGGCTTCGCGAAGCAGCGTTCATTCACCGCAAATGACGTGCAGAAGGTGGTAGTACGGCTAGCGACCGATGAGGCTAATACGGTGAGTGACCGTGATATGCCGGACATTTGCCTGCAGTACCTGATAGCCATCATGCTTCTCGACAAGACCGTCACCTTCGCCTCGATTCACGACAAGGCGCGTATGCGGGACCCTGCAGTGATGCGGGAACGTGCAAAAGTGGAAGTCGTCGCTGACCCTCGCATCGATGCCCGTCGCCCGAGGCGTGAGGCAATCGTGGAGATGACCTTCACCGACGGCACGCAGCTAACTGACTGGGTCCGCGATGTGAGGGGAACGGCTGACAATCCCATGACCAGCGACGAGGTCATTGCCAAGGCTCGTGAGCTTATAACACCTGTACTCGGTCCGGCCAAATGCTCGGCTCTCATCAACAAAGTATTTACTTTGGAGAAAATTAAAAACATCCACGAGCTTCGCCCGGCGCTTCAGCGAGACTCCTAGCGATATCTGGCCGGTATCTACGCAGCCATAGACCTTCATGCAGTAAGCACTCAAGGAGCTCGAATGACCAAAGCTTTGCTGTTGTTGCCGATTGCGCTCTTCGCAGCCTTAGGAACAAGTTCCTACGCCAGCGCCGCGGCGCCAAGCTACCACCTGATCAAGAAGATTCCGTTAGGTGCAGCGCCCGGCGGCGGCGAATACTTCGACTATGTGACGGTTGACTCTGCCGCGCGACGCGTCTATCTCACCCATGGGGCGGAGGTAAAGGTCTTGGACGCGGACACATTCCGTGTCGTAGGCACCATTTCAGGCCTGAAGCGCTGCCATGGTGTTCTAGTGCTCCCTGATCTGGGAAAGGGGTTCATTACAGATGGTGATGCTGCTCAGGTTGCAGTTTTTGATCTCAAGACGTTGAAGATCAGCAAGACAATCAAGGGCTCACCGGATACCGATTCTATCGTCTATGATCCCGCATCGAAACTCATCTTTACGTTCAATGGCGACAGTAAGAATGCCACAGTTATCGATCCAATTAAAGAAAGGATTGTCAAAGTCATCGACATGGGTGGCGGTCCTGAGTATCCGGTCGCCGATGGCCGCGGCATGATCTACGACGACAATGAAGAGAAAAATGACGTAGTTGCCATTGATACCAAGTCCCTCACTGTTAAGGCGCGCTGGCCCGTTGCGCCCGCGGGAGCCCCTGTGGGAATGGGAATGGATCGCGAGCACAGACGGATATTCGCGGCTGGTAGAAAGCCGCACATGCTGGTCTTGATGAATGCTGACAGCGGCAAGATACTCCAGTCCTTGCCGATCAGTGGAGGTGTCGATGCCAACATCTTTGAGCCTGGATCGGGGTTGTTGTTCATATCTACCCGTGCGGGCAAAATCCATATCTTCCATGAAGATTCGCCAGACAAGCTCACACCGGTAGAAACGGTCGAGACCGAATTCGGCGCAAAAACGATGGGGATCGATCAGAAGACCAGCCGCCTGTTTCTCACTACCGCAGACTTCGGACCACTTCCAGCACCGACCGCTGATAATCCCGAGCCAGAACGGAAGCCAATTCCAGGAACGTTCCGTGTGCTTATCTATGGTCATTGAGAAGACATCACTTGGCCGCTTTATAGATATGCGTCACCAAGCACAACGATAACTGCTCTTCGAGGTGGGCTCAGATTGGAACTGCATTCATGCGCGTAAGACACTTGGTGACGGTCTTTAGTCTGTTTGTCTTGCCGTTTGCTCATTGTGCACCGGAGCGGGGCTTCCATCTCATGGAAGCTTCGATTGCCGATGTCCAGACCGCCTTACGTGCTGGGAAAGTGACGTGTCACAGTCTCGTCAAGCAGTACCTGGATCGTATCGACGCGTACGACCACCGTGGACCCTTCATCAACTCCATGCTTTACATAAATCCGAAGAGCATCGAGCAGGCGGACGCATTCGACAAGGAGTACCATCGGACCCACAACCTCGGGCCACTCGGCTGCATTCCAATTGTGCTGAAAGACAACTTCGACACTGCGGATATGCCCACAACCGCGGGCGCCCTGACCATGAAGGGTGCGCAGCCCGAGAAGGACGCCTTCGCCGTCAGCCGGCTTCGTGAGGCCGGCGCCATCGTCCTGGGAAAGGCTAATCTGCAGGAATTCGCCAGTGGCGGGATCTCCGTAAGTTCGTTGGGAGGCCAAGTCAAGAACCCTTATGACCTCACCAGAACGCCGGGGGGATCTTCTGGTGGGACTGGCGCCGCAGTCGCAGCAAACTTCGCGATGGCAGGTACCGGGTCCGATACCGGTGGCTCGATCCGTTCTCCTTCTTCGGCGAACAGCTTGGTGGGGCTCCGGCCAACCCGTGGCCTCATAAGCCGGGATGGCATTGTGCCAGTGTCATTCACCCAGGACACCATCGGTCCTATGACCCGCACTGTCTCCGACACGGCAAGGATCCTGGATGTTATGGCCGGTTACGATCCGAATGATCCGGTGACCTCGCTTAGCGTCGGGAATATTCCCCCGACATATACAACATTTCTCCACAATGGGCTGAAGGGGGCGCGCCTCGGCGTGCTTACAAATCTGTTTGGTGTCGGGCCCGAATACGACGAAGTGAACCGGGTCATGGCCGAAGCGATCGACATCCTCGAAGCGCAAGGTGCAGTCATCGTCCGCCTGGACGACGCGGCGCTCGAGACGAAGACTCTGACAGCGAACTTTCGATTGAACGAGCCTGAGTTTAAGGCCGCCCTCGATGGCTACTTACGCCAGCAGGGGTCGCGCGTGCCAGTCCATTCGCTGGGAGAGATTATCGCCTCCGGACAGTACCACAAGCCGACGCTTGAAAAGTTCTTCGCCACTGCCGAGGGCTATGAAGATGGCCTCAACTCCGCCGACTACAAGGATCGCCGCATAAAGATGGAAAATATTCGAATCGAGGTCGCCAATCTCATGGCGAAGAATAAGTTGGACGCTCTGGTCTATCCCCACCAGAAGTGCTTGGTTCTTCCGATCGGGGCGACGTTCCAGAAAGATCGCAACGGTATCATCGCCGCTCTTGCGGGCTTTCCAGCCATTGAAGTACCCGCCGGATTTTCAAAGCCGACTTCAGATGCACCGATCGGAGTGCCAGTGGGAATGGAGCTTCTCGGCCGCGCTTGGGCTGAGTCCGAATTGATAAGCCTTGCATTCGGTTTCGAGGAAGCTTCTCACCGGCGAAAGCCACCGCTGTCAACGCCAGCGTTGCTAGCGCACTAAGTTGTGAATACATTGCAGTCGGCAGCCTATCTGCGCGCGCCGTCAAGGAGATCGGAACATGGCAACCAATGATTTGCTCGAGCACCTCAAAACGCGACGCGCAGAGACGCTTTCTTCCCTGGTCGCTGAGGAACTCGAACGCATGATCATCAGGGGTGAGTTGCAGGCCGGCGATCGCATCAACGAATCCGCCCTAGCTCAGATGTTTAGCATCAGCCGTGGCCCAATTCGAGAAGCCTGTCGCAGTCTGGAAAAGAGCAACCTGGTCAGAGTCGTAACCAATCGCGGGGTATTCGTACGGGAAATGAGTGCGGCTCAGGCTGCGGAGGTTTACGAAGTCCGCGCGAACATCTTCGGCCTCGCCGGACGCCTCGCGGCAAGTCGCGTTAATACTCAAGACATCGCCAAACTGCGTGTGATGGTCACCGAGATGGAAGGCGCCAGAGATATTGACACCTACTATCCCTTGAACGTGGCCTTCCATACGCTCCTCGTTGAGCTATCAGGAAACCGCCGGCTGGCCGACCTTTACTGCGCGCTCAGCAAGGAGCTCCATCTCTTTCGGCGCCGTGGACTCGTGAAGGGTGACTCGATCACTTTATCCAACAAGGAGCACATGCGAATCATCCAGGCGCTACGAGATCGAAATTGTGAATTGGCCGAGCGCACGATGGTTCATCACATTCTGGCGGGTAAGGAGAGGTTGATGGAGCGAGTACGCGATCAAGAGGAAGGAAAGGCCAATAAGACGGCCTCCCGCAGTTTAAGGAGATCTAGTGCTAATTAAGGATCTCCGGGCAAGCATACATACCTCAACCATCACCGTTCCGCTCCTAGAACATAAAGTCAATGGTTACGGACGTGAGGAACAGAAGGAGTTTGTGTTCTGCGAGGTTGAGACCAGCGATGGACTGTGCGGTATAGCCATCACCGGTCATTTCCTCGCGGCCGCAGTGGTCGCCGCGCTGAAGCTCTACCTGTTGCCAGCGGTTCGCGGCATGGATGCGAGGGATATCGAGGCAATCCATCAGAAGATCTGGTCCAAGTTGAACCCACGCGCAATGACTGGAGTGATCTCGAGTGCGTTATCCTGCCTCGATATTGCGCTTTGGGACATCCAAGGCAAGGCGGCAGGGAGGACAGTTGCAGGCCTGCTTGGAAATGCCAAGACGACAGTGCCAGCCTACGTGACATTCGGATTCCCTCAATATGATCGTGATCAGTTAGTGGAAGCCGCGAAACTCCAGATATCGAAGGGATTCTCTGCCCTGAAACTGATCGTCGGGGTCGACAAGAAGGGTTGGCGTGAGGATGCTTATCGCGTGCGTGCAGTGCGAGACGCCGTCGGCGCGGATGTAGACCTGATGATCGACGCTAACTACCTGTTTAATCCGGTAGACGCCAAGCTACTGTGCCGCTCAATCGAAGACTGCAGCATCACGTGGTTCGAGGAGCCTCTGCATCAGAACGATGCCCGCGCGCTCGCCGACTTGCGCGCTCACACAAACATACCGATTGCCGCCGGGCAGATGGAGGGTCATCGCTGGAGACTTCGTGAGCTAGTTGATCGTCAGGCTGTCGACATCCTGCAGCCCAACGTATGCTTCTGCGGAGGTTACACGGAAGCGCGGAAGGCTGCTCATCTGGCACAAATCTACAATCTGCCAATTGCGAATGGCGGCGGCTGGCCGCTGTTCAATATGCATACGATGGCTGGTCTCATGAACGGCTGGATTGTGGAGTGGCATCTCGGTATGGTCCAGGTTGGCGAACTCCTCTTTGTAGATTCTCCAAGACCCGTGAACGGGATGCTGACGGTGCCCGACTCTCCTGGCCTAGGACTGATCCTCAACAGAGACGCCCTCCGCGATAGCGAGGTTCGCAATTGAAGATCGTTGACGTTCGCGAAACCACAGTTCCGATAAAATCCTCGATTCGCAATGCGTATATCGACTTCAGCCAGATGACGGTAAGCGCCTTGGCGCTGGTCACTGACGTCATGCGGAACGGTGAGCGCGTCGTCGGGTTCGGCTTCAACTCGAACGGCCGCTATGCGCCAGCCGGTCTGTTGCGCGACCGTTTCATTCCTCGACTGATGGCCGCCGATCCTGACAGCCTTGTCGAGGACACCGGCGACAATCTCGACCCCTTCAAGATGTGGGACATCCTGATGCGGAACGAGAAACCCGGAGGGCATGGGGAGCGCTCTGTAGCGGTTGGTGTCATCGATATGGCCATATGGGACGCCGTAGCCAAGATTGCGGGTGTTCCACTCTATCGCCTGCTTGCCGATCGGTTCCACAACGGTGTTGCTGACCCAAGGGTGTTCGTCTACGCGGCTGGTGGTTATTACTACCCCGAAAAGGGATCGGCAGGCTTGCAACAGGAGATGCAGAGCTACCTTGACTTAGGCTACTCCACCGTCAAGATAAAAATCGGTGGTGCCTCACTCTCCGAGGATATGAGTCGAATCGAGGCCGTGCTCAAGATATTGAAAAGCGGCGAGCAATTGGCGGTAGATGCGAATGGGCGATTCGATCTTAAGACTGCAGTAGCATACGCACGCGCGCTTGAGCCGTATGGCTTGCGCTGGTATGAGGAAGCTGGAGATCCGATCGATTACGAGCTCCAGGCAGCGTTCGCAATTCACGATAGCCGGCCCATGGCAACCGGAGAAAACATCTTTTCGGTGCAGGATGCTCGCAACTTAATCCGGTATGCTGGCATGCGGCCCGATCGTGACATTCTTCAGTTCGATTGCGCGCTGAGCTATGGTCTCGTCGAGTATCTGCGAATACTCGGAATGCTAGCAGAGTATGGCTGGTCCGCCACTCAGTGCATCCCGCATGGCGGACATCAACTATCCCTCCATATAGCGGCCGGCCTTGGACTAGGTGGGAATGAGTCCTACCCGGGCATATTTCAGCCTTTCGGGGGCTTCGCAGACGACACGCCCGTCGACAACAGCTATATCGAACTGTCTGATGTTCCGGGAATCGGGTTCGAGTCGAAAGCAGAGCTGTT
>JAOAPJ010000365.1 GCA_025462805.1 Acidobacteriaceae bacterium | reverse complement strand
CGCCGCTTCTCGCCCTTACACTGGTTGGGGAGAAGCGGCGCATGGCATCTGGCAGTCCTCCGTTCCTGCGAAGTCTCGGCGTCACGCTCGAGATGATCAAGTGGGAGCACTCCATCTTCGCTCTGCCCTTCGCTCTGACGGGTGCTGTGCTGGCCGCCAACGGGTGGCCGCATGGGTGGCAGCTGTTCTGGATTGTCGTGTGCATGGTGACGGCGCGGTCTGCCGCGATGGCGTTCAATCGCTGGGCCGATGCGGATCTGGACGCGGCGAATCCGCGCACGGCGAACCGGGCTATTCCCGCGGGGCTGCTCTCGCGCGGGTTTGTGGGCGGATTCACTGTGGTGATGGCGGTGCTGTTCATCCTTGCCGCATCGCGATTAAACCGGCTGACGCTGTTGCTATCGCCGGTGGCGCTGGCGGTGGTGCTGGGCTACTCCTACACCAAGCGGTTTACGCGCTGGTCGCATCTGGTCCTGGGGCTGGCACTGGGCATAGCGCCTGCGGCGGCGTGGGTGGCGGTGCGGGGCACGCTGGATGCGCGCATCCTGGTGCTGACGGCGGCGGTGATCTTTTGGGTGGCAGGGTTCGATGTGCTGTACGCGTGCCAGGATGTGGCGCACGATCGTGCCGCGGGGCTGCGCAGTGTGCCCGCGGCGCTGGGGGTGCATCGCGCCTTCAGCGTGGCGCGGCTGATGCATGGCACCATGCTGCTGCTGCTGGCCTGGCTGCTGCATCTTTTTCACCTGGGGCCGGTGGCGTGGTGGGGGCTGGTGGTGGTGACGGGGCTGCTGCTGTATGAACACTCGATCGTTTCGCCCAACGATATGCGCCGCATGAATGCTGCGTTCTTCGCGCTGAATGGGATTATTTCCGTGCTGTTCTTCTGCGCGGTGGCGATGGCGGTGATGTACCCCGGCTAAGGTCAGAATGCAGAAGGGGCCCACACGGTGTGCAGACCCCTCGCTTGCTTAACAGCGATCAATCTAAAGCAGCAGGATTACGCGGTGTGGCGATCCTTCACGCGCTCGCGATCCTTGAACTCCTCGACCTTGGAGTTGATCTTGTTCTTGGCGTTTTCGATGTGCTCGCTCGCGGCTTCGCGGTGCGTGCTGGCCGCATCGCTCGCGTTGTCGCTGTGCCGCTCGGTCGTGGTGCGTGCGGCATCCTTCACATTCCCCCAGGTCTCTTTTGCTGAGCCCTTGACCTGGTCGGCGACTCCTTGATTGGCGAGCCTGTCGTTGCCGACGGCGTCGCCGACCTTCTGCTTCGCCTTGCCGACTACCTGATCAATTTTTCCGGTCACGCGATTCTTGTCCAAGGAAGTACCTCCTTGTTGTTGCTGGTTAGGGGAAGCAGGAAGGCACTTCGCTGTGACGCCTTCCTGCGCTTATGTCTCTTCCAGGCGAGTTAGACGACCGTGCGACGGCCGCCCACAAGCTGCAGTATCAACACAACCAATGCGATCAGGAGCAGAATGTGGATGTATGCGCCCAGCACATGGAACCCAACGAAACCCAACAGCCACAGCACCAACAGAACAACGAAGATTGTCCAGAGCATTTGTATCTGTCTCCTTGCAATAAAACCGCACTTCGGTATCATATGGTGCGCGCTACGGCGCAGCGGTTGCCGTGTTTGCCCAAATAAACGCCAGGGTTCCCAGGATTCATGAAGATAGCCATTCAGGGCGAGCTTGGCTCGTTCAGCCATCAAGCTGCGCTTGTTTCACTTCCCCGGGCATCCATTCTGCCCTGCATGCTTTCCGCGGATGCATTCGATGAGCTGGCCAAGGGCAAGGTGGATGCGATCGTGATCCCGATCGAGAACACGCTGGCCGGTTCCGTGGTTGAGCACTTCGATCTGATGCGTGAGCGGCCGGTGCACATCGAACGCGAGACCATCGTGCGGATTCAGCATCATGTGATCGGCACGCCGGACAGCGACATTCACTCCGTCCAGCGGATCTACTCGCATCCGGTGGCGCTGGCGCAGTGCCGTAGTTTCTTTCGCGAGCATCCCGGGATCGAGCCGATCGGCTTTTACGATACGGCGGGCGCGGTGAAGCAGATCATCCAGTTGCGCGATCGCCACTCGGCGGCGATTGCCGGGATCCAGGCGGCGGATATCTACGGAGGCCAGGTGCTCCAGAACGGAGTGGAGGACAACCCGGCCAACTACACACGGTTTGTGGTGGTTCGCGACGGGACGGCGGACTTTTATCCGGAGGGGCAGCAGAAGCTGAGCCTCTGCTGCGAGCTGGACAACCGGACGGGGGCGCTGGCGCGAGTGCTGGGGGCGGTCGCCTCGGCCGGGGGGAACCTTTGCCTGCTGCAGCCCCGTCCGGTGCAGGGGCGGCCGTGGCGCTACTTCTTCTTTTTCGACGTCCTCATGGAGGGTGCAGCATCGACCGGCCGGCTGCTGGAGCAGTTGCCGGGTCTGTGCGGGTGGTTTAAGGTTCTGGGCCGGTACGCGCCGGCTGCGGAGTTCCTGGACCGCAGTTGAGCGGGTAGGGAGCTCCTGTGTGCAGCGTCCGGGCCTCTTCGCGGCGTGCGGGCTATGTGTGCGGACCTATGTGGCGTGTGGACCTATGTGGCGTCCGGACTGGGGGCGGCCTGAGGAGCGGGAGCCCCGGATGGGGAGAGTGGGTGCCGCTGGTGCACCCCGGCGTAATGGCGGGAGGAGCTTCGGTCCGCCATTCCGGGGTGAGAATGAGTCATATTTCGCCGATAGGGTTGGTGCGGCGGGCGACGGCAGGGCATCCCAAAGGAATCGGGGCCAGGCTTCAGGGCGGGTTGTAGGGGTTGGCTAGATTTTGCGACCTTCGCAAACCTGAAGCGTCCAATGTATACATACTTGATAGAAGGACACTCATGGCTAGCGATTTTCTGAGCATTATTGAACCCGCCAACCGGTCCCAGCGCGAGGAGCGCGGGGAAGCCGATTCGGGCGGCCGGGTTCTACCGATTCTGCCGGTTCGCGACACCGTGCTGTTCCCCCATGCCGTTTTGCCCCTTACGGTGGGGCGTGAGAGCTCCATCCAGCTGATTCAGTCGCTGGGCGAAGAAAAGACGGTGGTGGTGGTGGCGCAGCGCGATGCGCGTGTCGACGCACCCCAGCCGACGGACCTGCACTCTGTCGGCACCCTAGCGACGGTCCATAAGGTCGTCAAAATGCCCAACCAGAGCCTTTTCGTGTTTACCGAAGGCACACAGCGGGTACGGCTGGGCGAAATCAACCAATTTGAGCCGTTCATGACGGCGTCGGTCGACCCGGTGGTTGACCTGACCCCGCCGAAGGGCGCGGAGCTGGAAGCACTGCAGCGCAATGTGACCTCGCAGTTCCAGCAGATTGTCACCTCCTCGCCGACTTTGTCGGACGAGCTGCAGACGATTGCACTGAATATCGAGGATCCGGGCCGGCTGGTCGACTTCATCGCATCGTCACTGCCGTTCCTGCCGACGACCGAGAAGCAGGAGCTGCTGGAGACGCCGGATGTGGTGATCCGCATGGAGCGGGTCAACAAGCACCTGGCGAAGGAGCTGGAAGTTCAGCAACTGCGGAACAAGATCCAGTCCGAGGTCCAGGACCAGGTCCAGCAGTCGCAGCGGGACTACTACCTGCGCGAGCAGATGAAGGCGATCCAGAAGGAACTCGGCGAAATGGACGAGGGCCAGAAGGATATCCAGGAGCTGCGCGACAAGATCGAAGCGGCGGGCATGCCGGAGGACGTGAAGAAAGAGGCGACCAAGGAACTGAATCGCCTCTCGCGGATGTCCCCGATGGCTGCCGACTACTCGCTGACGCGCAACTACATTGAGTGGCTGGCGGTGCTGCCCTGGGCGAAGAGCTCGGGCGGCGAGGTCGACATTCCCAAGGCGAAGGAGATCCTGGACGAGGACCACTACGACCTGAAGAAGGTGAAGGACCGCATCCTGGACTACCTGAGCGTGCGCCGGTTGAAGCCGGACATGAAGGGGCCGATCCTGTGCTTCGTCGGACCTCCAGGCGTAGGCAAGACCTCGCTGGGCCGCTCGATCGCGCGTGCCCTGGGACGCAAGTTCCAGCGCATCTCGCTGGGCGGCATGCATGACGAGGCGGAGATCCGCGGCCATCGGCGCACCTATATCGGCGCGCTGCCGGGCCAGATCATCCAGGCGCTGCGTCGCGCGGAGACGAACGATCCGGTCTTCATGCTGGACGAGATCGACAAGCTGGGCCGCGACTTCCGTGGCGATCCGGCCTCGGCCTTGCTGGAGACGCTGGATCCGGAGCAGAACAACACATTCCGGGACAACTACCTGGACGTGCCGTTCGATCTGTCGAAGGTGCTGTTCATCTGCACAGCGAACATGCTGGATCCAGTTCCGGCGCCGCTGCTGGACCGCATGGAGATCATCGACCTCTCCGGGTACACCGAAGAGGAGAAGGTCCACATCGCATTTCGCTACCTGATCCCGCGGCAGGTGAAGGAGAACGGGATTCAGCCCGGCGAAGATGGCCGTTCGCTGATCGAGTTCCCCGAGGACAGCGTGGGCTACATCGTGCGGCACTACACGCGCGAAGCGGGTGTGCGCAAGCTAGAGCAGTTGCTGGGCACGGTCTGCCGCAAGCAGGCGCGCCGCATCGCCGAGGGCAAGACGGAGACACTGGTGGTGAGTCGGGAGACGATCCACGAGTTCCTGGGCGGCATCAAGGTCCGGGTCGACACTGAACTGGCGGAGCGCACCAAGCGCGCCGGCGTGTCAGTGGGCCTGGCGTGGACGCCGGCCGGCGGCGATGTGCTGTTCATCGAGGCAAACCGCATGAAGGGCAAGGGCGGCTTTGCGATGACGGGACAGCTTGGCGACGTGATGCGTGAGTCCATGCAGGCGGCGCTGACCTGGGTGCGCTCGAATGCGCTGCTGCTGGGGTTGCGTGACGACTTCACGGCGGAGCAGGACCTGCACATCCACGTGCCGGCGGGTGCGATCCCCAAGGACGGACCGTCCGCGGGTGTCGCGATGGCGACGGCACTGGTCTCACTGATGACGGACACTCCGATTCGCCCGCTGACGGCGATGACGGGCGAGATCACGCTGAGCGGCAATGTGCTGCCGGTGGGCGGCATCAAGGAGAAGTTCCTTGCCGCCAAGCGCGCGGGCGTGCTGGACGTGATCCTGCCGGCGGAGAATCGGCAGAACGTGGAGGAGGACCTGACGCCGGACCAGACGGAAGGCGTGCAGATCCACTACGCGAAGACCATCGACGATGTGCTGATGGTCGCGCTGCCGAAGTCGACCAGCGAAGCGGAGCACGACAGCGAAGTGCGCGAGCAAGTGATCGAGCACGCGAACGCGTAAGCACTCGAAGCAGACATGACAAGGCTCACCGGAGACGGTGGGCCTTTTTGTTTGTGCTGCGGGCTCGTACACAGCGTGAGCAGGATGGTGCATCATAGCGCGTGGCAGCAGGAGGCGCGGTGGAGCGGATGAGCGATGTGGTGGTGATCGGGGCCGGGGTAGCCGGGCTGGCCGCTGCTGGTGAGCTGGCGCATGCGGGGCTGGGGGTCACGCTGGTGGAGGCACGCGAGCGCATGGGAGGCCGCATTCATACGCTGGATCCGGAGGGGGCGGGCAGCCCGGTGGAGCTGGGCGCGGAGTTTATCCACGGACGGCCGCGGGAGCTGCTGGGCTGCCTGGCGGACGCGAAGACGCAGCTCGAAGAGGTCACGGGGGAGACGGCCTGTTTTGCGGACGGTGTGCTCTCCGCCTGCGCGGAGGACGGCGGCTTCGAACTGCTCGAAGAGCTGCCTGCGGTGGTGGAGCGGGAGGGCGACATGAGCTTTGCGGAGTTCCTGGCGCGACGCAAGGCGGACCCTGCCGATGCAGCGCAGGCCCGCGCGTATGTCGAGGGCTTCAATGCGGCCGATGCCGAGCGCATCGGGATCGCGGCGCTGGCGCGGCAGCAGCAGGCAGAGGACGAGATCGACGGCGATCGTGCATGGCGGGCGGTCGACGGTTATGACGTGCTGCCGCTGTTTCTGGCGCAGCGCGCGGAGCAGGCGGGGGTGAGGATTGTGCTGCGCGCGCCGGTGACCTCGATCGAGTGGCGCGCCGGCCGGGTGGTGGTGCGAACCGAATCGGCGGAGGCGCCGACGATCGTGGCGGAGCGTGCGCTGATCACGCTGCCCCTCGGGGTACTGCAGGCGCGGGCGGTGACATTTGTGCCTGAGCCAGTGACGATATTCAAGGCCGCGGACAAGATGGCTCCAGGGACGGCAGAGCGGCTGTCGCTGGTGTTTCGCTCGGCGTTCTGGGAGGCGAAGATGCCGCGGATGAGCTTCCTGTTTGCGCGCGAGATGACGCCCTCCACCTGGTGGACGCAGCGACCGCGATCCACGCCCATGCTGACGGCGTGGTTCGGGGGGCCGAAGGCTGCGGCGGCACAGAACCAGGAGCCCGGGCAACTGGTGGCGAATGCGCTGCGCTCGCTGGAACAGATCTTCGCGCTGACGCCCGGTGCGCTGGACGATGAGCTACAGAGCTGGCACATGCATGACTGGCAGCGGGATCCGTATACGCGGGGCGCCTACAGCTATGCACCGGTGGG
>JAOAPJ010000331.1 GCA_025462805.1 Acidobacteriaceae bacterium | reverse complement strand
GAGCGCCCTTGGGCCGCAACATCAAGCAGTCAGAGGTCGGGGCGACTGCGCTGTTTCTCGCGTCGGACCTGGCCAGCGGCATCACGGGCGAGGTCACCTACGTGGATTGCGGCTACAACATTATGGGTTTTTGAGGCGTGAGCTCGACGGTTTCTAGTGCGCCTCGCCGCAGCGCTGGAATGTAGTCCGTGGAATCTGAAGGTAAATGCTAGCTGGCCCCGATGATGCGCTCCGTGCAGCGACAGCTCTTAGGATTCGAACTCATCCATCACAGAGTCATCCATGCGCCGCGCGACGGCTCCCTCTCCTCGACTCGATAGGCCCACAGCTCACTGATACGAAGATGTGCCCAAGGATCTTCGCTCCTCGCTGGGATGCCCTCCACCGCGCATCACGGCGTCGAACGACTCTGCGTTTGCTCAGTTCTCGATGTAATCTCATCGACTAAGCGCACCGGCTTGCCTGCTTCAGCTTAAGCGTAATGCGGCGCGTGTCGCCGTTAGCTGACTGCATGACGATCTCGCCCTGGCTGCGCTTCACCACGGTTGGGAACTTCTCGCCCCACTCCACCAGCACAATGCTGTCCTCGCCCTGCAAATCGTCCAGCCCGAGCGCCTCCAGTTGGCGCTCACTGTCGATACGATAGAGATCCAAGTGGTACAGCCGCACCGGCGTGGACTTGCCATTGCTGGTGCGCTTTCCCTCGTACTCGTGAATCAGCGTGAAAGTAGGGCTGGTGACCTCGTCGGCATCCGCTGCATCAAGCGCTTCGGCGATGCCTTTGACCAGCGTCGTCTTCCCTGACCCGAGATCACCGTGCAGGATGAGGAACCTGGGAGGTGCGAGCAGCTCCGCCAGTTTGCGGCCAACCTCGATCGTTTCGGCACTGCTGTGCGTCTCGAACTCGGTGATGCTCGTGTTCATCGAGTGGCCTCATGAGGGATTTGCTGCTCCAGCATACCCGGCAGTCCCTGCAACCACATAGTGCCGTCACGATCGATCGCGCGGAAGCGGAAGGCATCATCCAGGTGCTCGCAGACTTCAGTAGCCAGCAACGTATGCTCGTCCCTCCCGGCCAAAGCAAAGTCGGCGGCCAGCCCGTGCAGATAGACCGCTGCTTCCACAGCTTCGGCCACATGCTCCCCCCGCCCATACTGCGCGAGCATGGCAGCCACAATCCCGGTCAGAATGTCGCCGCTGCCACCCTTGGCCAAGCCAGGATTGCCGGTGGTGTTCACGGCGAGCCTGCCGTCCGGATGGGCGATGATCGTGCGCCATCCCTTCAGCACGAGGGTGACCTGATGTTGAGTGGCGTAGTCGCCCGCAATCTGCTCACGATCCGCCTCGACCTGCGCAATCGACTTGCCCACCAGCCGCGCCATTTCACCAGGATGGGGTGTCAGAACCAGCGTGCGCCCGCGTCCATTGAGCGAGAACCCCCGCTGCGCGATGGCGTTGAGACAATCGGCATCGAGGACCATCGGGATCGGCGTGTCACCTTGGCCGCAGACTTCGATCAATCGCAATGCGAACTCCTGCGCCTCGCGCTCCTGCCCCAGCCCGGGCCCAATAGCGACCACTGACTTCTTCTCCAGCAGCAATTTCGCGCCCTCTCCGTCCAGGTTGTTTAGTGCGATGGCCCCGTTCGCCGTCTCTGCCAGCAGATCGGTCATCAACTCCGGAGCGATCGCGGCGACCGTGTTCAGGATGGAGGCCGGGACCGCTGCAGTCACCAGCCCGGCACCGGCCCGTAACGCCGCATAGGACGCCATGGCCGCGGCTCCCGCGCGTCCGCGAGCGCCAGTCACCACGGCCACATGGCCGTACTTCCCTTTGTTGCTATTCAGCGGACGCGGCGTCTCGGCAATGCGTTTCGCGCTTCCCGCCCAGATCAGACCTGTCTCCGAACGCACTGCAGCATCTGGTGATCCGATGGCCGCAACGACGATCGGCCCCCGCGTCATCTCTCCGAAGATGTGGGCGAGCTTCGGCGCGGTGAAGGTCACGACTGCGTCGGAGCGGTACGCGCCCGCCTGTTCGCTGCCTCGGCTGTCCGCATCCCAACCCGACGGCAGATCGATGCTGACTACGGGCGTGCTGCGGTGTGCCGCCAGCGATCTACCAAGAGCTTCAGCCACGCCGCGCAGCGGGGGACGGAAGCCGGTGCCGACCACCGCGTCGAGAAAGAGATCGGCATTCGCGATTAGATCCGACACGCGTACGGAAGCGAGCGCCCCCTCGTCGGCGACTTCCACAATCGATGGGCCAGTCTTGCCGAGCAGATCGAGCGCATGCCGCGCGTCCCCCTGGACCTCCGCCGCTCGGCCCAGCAACACGACGTCTACCCGGCAGCCTGCCTCCGCCAGAGTGCGCGCCGCTACGAAGCCGTCACCGCCATTGTTGCCTTTGCCGCAAAGCATGACGATCCGCTCCACATGCGGCAACTCGGCAAGGACAAAGCGCGCCACCGCAGCACCCGCGTTCTCCATCAGGGTGAGCGATGGCACACCGTGCTCTGCGGCAGTGGCTACATCAGCTGCACGCATCTCTGCCGCGGTCAGGATCTTCATGTTGCTCAATGGGATGCAGCCAGGAAGCTGGGCGCTAACCGGAGTCTCCTCGCGCTCTGCATTCACGATACCGCAGCGCGTCACAATCTCGAGCGTAGTCAGAAGTTCAACATGCGACAAAACAGAACCGCCGCCCCAGAAGGACGGCGGTTCCGGCAGTGCGGAACGGGAGCTGGCCTATTGCGTCACACCTGTGACTGGAGCAGACTGCCCCAGCGCTCCAGCGGCGGGCGCCTCGTTCGGGTTCTTGGCCGCGAAGTAGCTATGGTCCCACAGATTGCGGTAGAAGACGCCGGTCAGCTCGGCTGCCTTGGGACCGAAGGTCGGGCGGCCGCCCTCGAGGAAGAACACCGTCACGATGCGGCCATAGTTGGTGTCGGCATAGGAGGTGAACCAGCCGTAGCGGGTCCCATTCTCGGAGCAGGTACCGGTCTTGCCCAGCACCGGCAGCTCGTTGAAGCTGGCTCGCAGCGAGCGCGCGGTGCCATAGGCCACTGCGCCGCCCATTCCGCTGGCGACATCCGGGATGAAGGGCTTGATGTTCAGGACCCGCTTGACGCGTGGGTCAAAGTTCACGGCCTCCGCTGGAGTGGTCGGATGCTGCAGGTAGTAGAGCGTGCCACCATTCGCGATCGCTGCAGTCAGCGCGCCCAGTTGCAGCGGTGTCAGCGAGATGCTCTGGCCAAAGGAACACATGCGGCCCACGCCACCCAACTTCTCAGGGAGCGCCTGGTTGGGATAAACGCCAAGCTGCTCACCGGGAATGTTCCAGCCCGCGAGCTCGCCCAGACCGAACTGGTTGGCATAATGCCGAACGCGCTCGAACCCTAGACGGCGGCCGAGCGTTTCAAAGTAGAGATTGTTCGAGTGCGCCAGCGCCTCGGTCAGCGTCATCGACCAGCCACCCAGGTTGACAGGAGTGTCTTTGGTGACGATGCCTTCCTGCAGTGCCGCCAGCGCGACTGAGACCTTGATCGTCGAGCATGGCTCCGCTCCACCGGAGAGCGCAAGCTTTTGGTTGACCATGGCGAGGATGCGGCCGGTGCTGGGGTCGATGGCGACAGCCGTCCCGTTCATGTTGCCGAGGGCAGCGATTGCCGCAGCGCGCACGACCGGATCTTCACCGGTGATGACATCGCCAGCGGTCAGGTCGGTCTCGGCGAACGAGTCGCCCGTGAAGTGCTCGTAGTATCTATGGCGGAC
>JAOAPJ010000313.1 GCA_025462805.1 Acidobacteriaceae bacterium | reverse complement strand
CTCCCGACTTTTCGCTCACTGCTGTGCCGACGACGCTAAACCTCACCGCCGGAGCACAAGGTACGGTGACCGTCAGCATCACACCCAGCGGCGGGTTCAACAACTTCGTCAGCCTCTCCTGCGCCGGTTTACCGCTTTTCACCACCTGCAGCTTCCTGCCATCAAACGTGTCCGTATCGGGAACGACCGCGCTGAGCACGATGACGCTCGAGACGGTAGCGCCCTCCGGGAAAGTGGTCGCACTGCTGGGTCACACTAGCGGACTGATCTGCGCATTCCTGCTGCCGGGCGGCCTGGGTCTGCTTGGCCTCGGCTTCAGCCGCAATCGCGGCGTGCGAACGCTCGCGATGGTCTGTATTGTGGTCAGCCTGATGGGTGGGGCGAGCGCCTGCTCGCAGCGGTACCGCTACCTCAACTACGGCCCTGGCCCCAATGTGGGGACGCCGAATGGGGAAAGCATCATCCGGATCTTCGGCACATCGGTGAGCGGCGCTCAGTCGACGATCAAGTGCATTCAGATCACACTGAACGTGACCTCGACGAACACCTCAGGCAGTTCCGGCAACATCCTTACACCCTGCAGTTAGCCTTCTCGCATCGCGGCTGCCACGGCTTCAATGGCGCTCTGCTGGACCAGGGGATCATCGCCGAAGCCGGTCAGCCACTGCACATCGGGCTCGCGATTGAACCAGGTGAATTGCCGCTTCGCGTACTGACGATGTCCGCGCTGCGCGGCCTCGACAGCCTCTGATAGCGTGAGCGCTCCTGCCAGGTGCTGTTGCGCCTGCCGATAGCCGAGAGCCTCGAAGACCCTGCGCTCTCCTCCATAATGCGCAATCAGTTCCGCAGTCTCCTTGACCAATCCGTGCTCGAACATGGCGGCGGCACGAGTGTCGATGCGCCGGTAGAGCGACGCGCGCTCGGGGCGAAGGCCGATGCGCAGCGTGCGGTAGCCGGTCAGGGGTTCGGCGCCCGCTGTCCACGCTTCAGTGATCGGCTGGCGAGCTTCGAGCGAGACCTCGATGGCGCGAATGAGCTTGGGCGTGTCATTCGGGTGGATGCGGCTGGCCGCATGGCGGTCCAGGCGTCGCAGCAGCTTCGACAGCCAGCCCCCTCCATGCCGCTGTTCAGAGCGGCGCAGGCGCGCTCGTAGCTCCTCAGAGCGTTGCGGCCCCTCGAACAAGCCCTGCAGCAATGCACGCAGGTAGAGCCCGGTCCCGCCGGTGACGATCGGCAGGTGGCCGCGGGCGGTGATTGCTGCAATGGCGGCACGGCCATCCCGCTCATACTGGCCAGCGCTGTATTCGCGGGCGGGGGAGACGATGTCGATGCAGTGATGCGGGACACGCGCGCGCTCGGCTGGGCTTGGCTTAGCGGTGCCGATCTCGAGATCACGATAGACCGCCACCGAGTCGCAGCTCACGATCTCACCCAGCGTGGCGCCCCGCTGGTCAGGAAGCCGCTCTGTGAAGTGCTCTGCCAGTGTGAGAGAGAGCGCCGTCTTGCCGCTGCCGGTCGGGCCGAGCAGCACGACCAGCAGAGGATCCGGCGCCCCGGCGCCTGCCGCGTCTACCACCGCCACCAGCTGGGGGGCAGCAGCTCTCCATGATGGGCGCGGAGCACGGAGACGATCAGAACGAAGAGGGCCAGCAGCAACAGGCCGGCGATCTGTCGCTGTCGTAGTTGCGTGTCTCGCGCGTCATGGGGCGTCATGGGCCATCCAGGGCTTGCCAGAGGCAGCTACTTGTCCTCGTTGATGTTGTAGTAGAAGCCGAAGCGCAGCGCCAGGTACGGACCTTTGAAGTCCTTGGGCAGCGGAGGGTACGGGGATGCGCCAGTGATGCCGCCCCACGCAGCGCGGTCCAGCGCGACATCGCCAGAGGGATAGCGCAGGATCATCTGCTTGACGCTGCCATCCGGGTTGATGCGGAACTCGATGCCAACCTTGCCCGCCTTGCTCAGGGGCGGACGCGCGGACTCAGGAATGAGGGGCAGCCAGGAGCGATAGGTGGCGGCGATCACGCGCTGCATATAGGGACCGAAATCGACCCCCAGGGTGTCGCTCAGGATATCCGCACCCGCGTTCAAACCGGGGTGCTGGGGCACGCGGCCCGCACCATAGTCGCCCCCTGCCTGGGGCTGCGCCGCGCCGCGGGCGGCCTGGCGGATGGCATCGCCGGCGGAGAGATTGGTGTTGAAGTTCGGCTGACTCGGGGCGGGCTTTGCCGCAGGCGGCGATGCGGGGGCAACACCTTCCAGTTGCGGCGGTAGTGGCTGGCTGGCCTGGGGCTTCGGCTCGGGCGGTGACGGCTGTGCGCTCTGTGGGGCGGATGGCGCGGGTTGAGGCTGTGGCTGGGTACGCGCTGCCGGGGGCCCCGGCGGACGCATGGCCTGTAACTGCTCTATGGTCTTGCGGTCCAGCGTGGGGTGGGGAGACTGTGCGACGCGGTCCTTGTCAGACAGCGCCTTCGGGTTTTTCGGACGGATGTGCTTCAGCGCGTCGGGCGGGAGGCTCATGTAGGTGAGCTCCTTCTGCTGCCGGTCCTTGAGCACGTCGAAGGGACTGATCACCTTGGGCTGATGCAGGATGTAGCGTGGACCGAACAGGATCCAGAGAAAGACCAGCACGTGCGCCAGCAGAGAGACATAGATGCCCTCCCGCACACGAGCTCGCGACCGCTCATCCTCAAGGTTGTCGATGAGGTGGAGGAGTTCATCGGGCTCCATGCCTTCATAGCGAGTGGAGCGCCGGCGGAAGCTGGGACCGACGGGCGGCTCGGGAGGCGCGCTCTGCGGGGGTGGAACTTCTGTGATCGCCATGCTGTGAAGAGCCCGGACGCGGTCTGGCACCTGGAGACCAGGAATCCGCACCGAAGTGTGTCCAGCTATTGTCTCACTCCCGG
>JAOAPJ010000296.1 GCA_025462805.1 Acidobacteriaceae bacterium | reverse complement strand
CGCAGCGCTGTCTGCAGGGCACGGCCAAGGCTGGTGCGGGCGGCGCTGGCGGTGCGGATGTTGGCACGGATGGAGACGAACATGCCGGTGAAGCCGGAGAGGCCGGAGCAGATGGCGCCGATCAGGAAACTGATCACGACCTTATTGGCGAACGGAGCGGTGAAGGGCGAGAGGCGGTATCCAATAAAGAGGACGATCGCGAGCACGGCAGCGATAATGGCAATAGTGCCGTACTGTCTCGACATGAAGGCCTCAGCTCCCTCGCGGATGGCGTTGGAGATGGCCTGCATTTCGGTGGTGCCGGCGTCGGCCGAGAGCACAGACCGGGAGAAGAGGAGTGCAACCAAGAGGCCAAGGACGCCGATAGCGAGGGCACCCCATAAAAAAACACTGCCGCTGGCGGGAGTGCTGGCGGGGGTGCTGGGGGAAGCAATCTGGAGCCCCAGGGCCCACAGGCCGACATTCAGCATTTACGTTTCTCCGAAAGACGATTGGGTTGGTTGCGCTCGCCGTTCGCCGCCGCAGGGCGCTGCCGGGGGAGTCGCAGGTTCAAGGAAGGCTGATTAGAGCACGGGCGGAAAAAGTGAGTCAAACCATAGAGTTTCCGGTGCCAACGGGCATTCGCGTTTGGGCGCGACGAATGGTCGCTCTGGTGCATCTTCAAGGCGAGCACAAGGACGCATTGACAGGATACAATCGCCAGTCGTTTTGACCGAGTAGACGCAGTCAGGAGTGTGTATGGGGAGTGTGGCGACGGAGCGGCGCAGCAAGGGCGCCGAAGGCGGGCTGAGCGGGCTGACGGCTGCCGAATGGGTGGATGTCTACCGCCTGATGTACATGTCCCGCCGCATCGACGATCGCGAGATCCTGCTGAAGCGGCAACAGAAGATCTTCTTCCAGATCTCGGGCGCAGGGCATGAGGCACTCCTGGTGGCGGCGGGCAAGGCGCTGAAGCCGGGCTATGACTGGTTCTATCCGTACTATCGCGACCGCGCGCTTTGCCTGGCCCTGGGGGTGACTGCGGAGGAAATGTTGTTGCAGGCGGTGGGCGCGGCTGCCGATCCGGCAAGCGGCGGACGACAGATGCCGTCGCACTGGGGCAGTCAGCGGCTAAATATCGTGTCGCAGAGCTCGTCTGTTGCAACGCAGATGCTGCAGGCGGTGGGTTGCGCGGAGGCCGGAGTCTACCTGGCCAAGCACCCGAAGGCGGCGGAACGGCCGGCTGCCACCGACGATTATCGGGGTTTTCATAATGTCAGCTTCCAGGGCGACGAGGTGGTGTATGCCTCGATCGGCGAGGGCGCGACCAGCCAGGGCGAGTTTTGGGAGTCGGTGAGCACGGCGTCGCTGGAGAAGCTTCCCGTGCTGTTCGTGGTGGAGGACAACGGCTACGCGATCTCGACGCCGGTGGAGGTGAACACGCCGGGCGGGAATATATCGACGCTGGTGGCGAACTTCCCAAACTTCTACTTCGCGGAAGTAGACGGCACCGACCCGGTGGAGAGCTACGACGCGATGGTGAAGGCGGTGGCACACTGCCGCTCCCGCAAGGGGCCGGCGTTCATCCATGGGCATGTTACGCGTCCGTATTCCCATTCTTTATCGGATGACGACAAGCTCTATCGGTCGGCAGCGGAGCGGGAGGCGGATAACCTGCGCGATCCGTTGCCCAAGCTGCAGTTGCGGCTGCTGCGTGAGGGAGCGATCGACGCTGAGGGCATCACGCGACTGGAGAAGGCGGTGGACGACGAGATCCAGGCGGCGACCGAACGGGTGCTGCGCGCGCCCTTCCCGGCGACGGACACGATCTACAAGTATGTCTACTCGCCGGATGTCGATCCTACGTCGAAAGCATTCGCGAAAGAGGTGGCTGCAGAGCCTGCGGGTCCTGAACGGACGATGGCTGACCTGATCAATGCGTGCCTGAAGGATGAGATGAAGCGGGACCAGCGCATCATCATGTTCGGCGAGGATGTGGCGGACTGCAGCCGCGAGGAGAGCTTGCAGAGCGGCGCGGTGAAGGGCAAGGGCGGCGTCTTCAAGCTGACGGCGGGTCTGCAGTGCGAGTACGGCGGCGACCGGGTGTTCAACTCACCGCTGGCGGAGGCGAACATCATCGGCCGCGCGGTGGGCCTGGGCACGCGCGGCATGAAGCCGGTGGTAGAGATTCAGTTCTTCGATTACATCTGGCCGGCGATGCACCAGTTGCGCAATGAGCTGGCGCCGATGCGCTGGCGCTCGAACAACGCGTTTTCGGCTCCGGCGGTGGTGCGTGTCGCGATCGGCGGCTATTTGACGGGGGGCGCGCTGTATCACTCGCAGTGTGGGGAGAGCCTGTTCACCCACACGCCGGGGATGCGGGTGGTCTTCCCTTCGAATGCAGCGGACGCGAACGGTCTGCTGCGGACGGCGATCCGCTGCGATGATCCGGTGATGTTCCTCGAGCACAAGCGGCTCTATCGTGAAACCTACGGGCGTGCGCCATATCCCGGGCCGGACTATATGATTCCGTTCGGCAAGGCGAAGATCGTCAGGCCGGGAAAGCATCTCACGCTGGTTACGTATGGCGCGATGGTGCCGCGCGCACTGCAGGCGGCGCAGCGGGCCAGCCGCGAGCTGGGCGTGGAGACAGAGGTGCTGGATCTACGCACGCTGAGCCCCTATGACTGGGAGGCGATTGCAGAGAGCGTGCGCCGGACCAGCCGGGTGATTGTGGCGCATGAGGACGTGCTGAGCTGGGGATATGGCGCCGAGATCGCCGCACGCATTGCGGACGAGCTGTTCGAGGACCTGGATGCGCCGGTGAAGCGTGTCGCAGCGACGGATACGTTTGTGGCCTACCAGCCGCAGCTCGAAGAGGTGATCCTGCCGCAGCCGGAGACGATCTTCCAGGCCATCGAGGGTGTGGCGAAGTTTTAGGCTTAGCGCCGATCGATGAGGAGTTGCGTGAGTGCTGCCCGGGCCCTTGGGTCGGCGAGGGTGGTGTTTTCGACGACGGTGACGGGCGCTGCCGCGTTCTCTACGTAGGTTGGCGCCGGGCTGGCGGGCGCCAGCAGGAAGAGCTTGTCGAGGGCTTCCGAGTGCAAGGCGTGTGCGGGATCAAAGCGGTCGTGGGCGAGCAGCCGGATGGGCAGGATGTGGGTCCAGCGTGGCGTCTGGAGCAGCCCCAGAGCGGGTGGCTGGGGATCGATCATGACCAGGCTGCGCAGCTCCGGATGACGGCTGGTGAGATTGGCCGCGATGGTTCCCCCAAGGCCGCGCCCAACCAGAATCACATTCTGCAGCGGTACATGGCGGAGACTTGCGAGATAGGCGAGGGCCGCTTCGGCATCATCGCTCCAGCGAGCTTCGGAGGGCCTGGCCCACTGGCTCTTGCCGTAGCCCCGGGGATCGAAGGCGAAGACGTTCACCCCGAGAGCATGCAGGGCGAGGATGTCGGGCATCGCGTCCGAGAGGGAGCCGCGCGCGTCGTGCAGGTAGAGGATCGTCGCGCTCTCCGCGGGTTTGGCAGCTCCGGAATGTATTTTTCCGGGCTGCGCCGTTCCGGGCGGCGACGCGTTGGAGGCTGAAGGCGCGGCCGGCACCCACCAGCCATCCAGCAATGTCTGACCGGTTTCCGTGGTATCGAAGCGCACCTCTTCAAAGGGCACGCCGGCGTTGGCGGGTGTGGCTGCGACGAGGCGAGCGGGATGAAAGATGAGCTGCCATTGCCCTTGCCAGAAGAGTAGCGCGAGGGCGAAGTAGAGGGCGGCGAACGCACCTACCACGATGAATGCGACGCCGCC
The DNA here is from genome assembly GCA_025462805.1 of Acidobacteriaceae bacterium. Next base: position 2,107 of record JAOAPJ010000296.1, on the reverse strand, counting down.
GAGGAGCCAGCGGCGCTGCACCAGCGGGTTGCGCGGCCGCAATGGGTCGTGCAGGCGAGACACGTTGGCCTTCGCTCGTGCGGAGGGCGGTGCGGGAGCGGGCATGCTGGTCCTAGCCGAAGGCGAGCTCGTCTGCTGATTCGAGCGGCGTGCCGCAGAGGCGGCAGATGACAGAGGAGCAGTCGCCGCAGGTGAGCGGGTCGTCCACCGGCCGGGCGCAGTTGGAGCACCAGAGAGCGGGCGGCGTGAAGCCTTGAGCTGTGCGCTCAGGTTGGTTCGGGAGTGATGGATTCTGCGCCATCTCTATTACAGTAGCAGTCTCGGCGCGGCACCTTCCACCGGGTGGGAGATACACTGCACGGAGTATTTTGAAGGATTGGGAGACGGCGCGCGAGTGCGCGTGTCTGCTGCAGGAACTTTGAGTGGAGCGATAGGACGGATGCCGGAATGGGTCAGGATCGGGGCAGTCTCGGAGATGCCTGCGGAGGGACGGCTGCGGGAGTTTTTGGCAAAGGGGATGCCGGTATGTCTGGCGCGGGTGAATGGCGAATTGGCTGCGCTGAACAACGAATGTCCTCACCGCGGGGCTCCGCTGTCGGAAGGTGCGGTGGAGGACGGCCGCGTCGTCTGTCCGTGGCATGGATGGAGCTTTGATCCGAAGACGGGGGCGGAGCTGATCAATCCGCAGAGTGGGACAACGGTGTATCCGGTGCGCGTGGACGGCAACGACGTGTTGTGTGAGGTGTGAAGGCGATGACAGAGACAAGCAATTCTGAGAAGAGCAGTTCCGAGAAGGCGAATCCGGCACGGAATGCGTTGCGTATTCCACCCGGCGCGGAGAGCGATCCCAAGGCCTTTGAACTGGTGCGCGCCTGGGTAGCGCAGGGCGATTTGCACGTGAGCCTGCAGATGGGCGGATGGGACGACCCGACGGCGTGGGGCGTGGTGCTGGCCGACCTGGTGCGGCACGTGGCGCGCTTCTATGCAGAGCAGAAGAAGCTGAATCCGGAGCAGACCATGGCGCGGGTGCGGGCGACGATGGAGTCGGAGCTGGACCAGGAGGAAGAGGAGCAGGAGGAAGACGGTCCGGTGCAGTAAAGCGGCCTAGAAGGTCCACTCCTGGGTGAGCGGCGGGTCGTAAGCCGTGTAGCGGATCCAGCGCGGGCGCACGACGAACCAGCAGATATCCGGCCACTGCTGATGGATCGCGCATTCCGGCCAAGTGGCGAGATAGATCGGCAGCAGCCGGTCGAGGTTTGGCCCGGCGAGTTCTTCCGCCATGCCCTGATATTGCGCGGTGCGCTCGTCCGGCTGCGCCGGAGCGGTGCTGCCGAAGGTGAAGGAGACCTGCGGGTTTGCCATCATATTCCGGTATTTGCGGCTGGTGCGTACGGTGTCGAAGAGGATTTCGAGCTCGTCACTGACGGCGTAGCCGACGAGCGCGGCCTGGGGCTCGCCCCGGGTGGAGAGGCTTCCCAGCACGCCGAGGCGGTAGCCGCGCAGATACGCACGTAGCTGGCCTACATCCACGCCGGCTCACCTCTCGAGAGCTAATTTTAGCGGCTGACTAGGACGCGGCGGCGACGATCTTCGCGAAGGAGGCGGGATCGAGCGAGGCGCCGCCGACGAGGGCGCCGTCGATGTCTGGCTGCCCACAGAGCACGCCTGCATTATCCGGCTTCACTGAGCCACCGTAGAGGATGCGCATGGCTTCGCTGGCGGGCTTGCCGAGAAGCTGCGCCACCTCGTGGCGGATGATGGCGTGGGCCTCGGCGGCGATCTCCGGAGTCGCTGTCTTGCCGGTGCCAATGGCCCAGACCGGCTCGTAGGCGATGACGACGGGAGCGGCCTGCGCAGCGTCGAGGTTGTTCAGTGCGCGGCTGGTCTGGCGGCGCAGGACGGACTCAGTCTCGCCATTCTCTCGCTGCTCGAGGTGTTCGCCGACGCAGACGATGGGGGTGAGCTTGTAGCGGAGCGCGGTGTGCAACTTCTTGTTGACGAGCTCGTCGGTCTCACCGAAGTATTGCCGCCGCTCGGAGTGGCCGATGAGCACATGCGTTGCGCCTGCGGCGACCAGCATGGAGGCGGAGATCTCGCCGGTGAAGGC
>JAOAPJ010000284.1 GCA_025462805.1 Acidobacteriaceae bacterium | reverse complement strand
GTGAGCCGGATGTAGGGCAAAGAGACACAGAGCACAAAGGGCATAGAGAAGGTGTGTTTGTCGGGTGGCAATTCTGTTCATCAGGGAGACCTGTCAACAGGGTAGAGCATTTCTCCCGAATTGTGATTTTGCGCCCTCAGCGGAGTTGCCAATGCCGGAGCCCGAAGAGAGGCCATTATGCTACGCAGCGGAACGCGACGACGACAGCGCCGCAGCACCATGCCGCTACGCCAGCCGCCCACTTGCCGCAGCCTTCAGGGCAGACGAAGCACGATACCCGTGCTGATGGTCTTCGGATGAATGCTGCTGCCGAACGCACTGAGGCCGCCATACGAGAACTCGACGACGCGCCAGTCCAGTCGGGGAATGACTGTATGATCGATGCCACCCAGAAACTGGTATTCGAACTTGGTATCGCTGCCACCGTTCGACCCGTAATCGTAGTGGCCCACGCCAAAGACTGCCTCCAGGTACGGACTGATGGGCAGTACATGGGGGTGTACGGAGAGACGTGGGCCGATCATGCCGCTATAGAGCGTTGTGCTCTGAGAGACGCCGAGGACGGAGCCCCGCAGATCGGCCCCAAGATGAACGAAGGGCAACGGGATGAAATCCGAGTAGACGCCGAAGGTGGGTCCGTAGATCCAGTCGTCGCTGGGAGCGTTGATCTTGGATCCGCCAAACTCGGCATAGATGCCGGTCTGCGCCGAAGCCATGCTCGGAAGGACGACCGAGAGCACAAGTGCCAGAAAGAGGGCGGTCGCATATTGGGGAAGTCGCATCGGGGACCTCGGAATCCAGAGTCGGTGTTGCTGGTGACAGAATGGATGAGCGGAAGAGCGGAATCGTTAGCTGATGGTCCTGTCAGTCGTCTTTCCAGGCCGAGTGGGATATCGCGAGGCGCTCGAATTGCAGCGTCGACTGGTAGACCTGCGCCGCGCCGGCACGATTCATGACGTGCTCCTGCTGGTGGAACACTCTCCCGTCTTGACCCTGGGCCGCAATGCCGGGCGAGAGCATGTCCTGTTATCAGAGACCGACTTGAGGGCGCGCGGCGCTGAGCTTGTCGAGACCAACCGGGGCGGCGATGTGACGTATCACGGTCCCGGCCAGCTCGTCGGGTATCCCATTTTCGATCTGCGTGGCCCTATCCGCGTGGCGAGCAAGCGGCTGGGACCGGTGGATTTCGTCCGGCAGATCGAAGAGGCCCTGATCCGCACAACAGCCGACTATGGCGTCGTGACCGAGCGTGTGGCCGGCCGTACGGGCGTGTGGACGCGGCCGAGCGGCACTCTTCCTGAAAAGAAGATCGCCGCAATCGGCATTCATGTCTCCATGGGCATCACGTCCCACGGCTTCGCATTGAACGTCACAACCGATTTAAAGGACTTTCAATGGATCGTGCCCTGTGGCATCGCGGACCGCAGCGTCACCAGCCTCGAGCTGGAGAGCACGGCCTCCGACCTGAGCCTGCAAACCGCGGCGGAGCGAGTCGCGCGGCAGTTTGGCCACGTCTTCCACGTTCAGGTGCTCTGGCTTGATTCGCTCGATGATCTGCTGCCGCAGGACGCCAACTCGGGGGAACCCGCTCTGTCGCCTCACCGGAGCGAACGAGAGTTGTAGAGGGTACGGCTGGCGCCGCAAGTGTCCTCACGCTGGTTTTGGCATAGAATAGCCAGTTCGGTACTGACCGACCAGGATCGCTGTCGATGGCGAGTAGAAAACCAGAAGTGAAGAGCGTCGAGGCTCAGTCTATCTCGGCGAACGGGACTCCTAAGGCCTCCAACGGAAACAGTTCCCCCGCGCAGCAGCCGCCGCCCACCCGAAATCCCAACGGCATTTTGGACTACCGTCTGGAGCAGTTGCCCTTCCACATCGAAGGCGAGTGGAAGGACGGCAACTATCACTACAAAGTAATCGGGGACACCACGGCTCCCGCGCCTCCGCTTCGTCCCTCCAAGTACCTCAACCAGGAGCAGTCGCTGGACATTTACCGGCTGATGATCACCAACCGGCGGATGGAAGACACGCTGGAGCGGATGTACAAGCAGAGCAAGGTGATCGGCGGCCTGTACCTGAGCCTGGGGCAGGAGGCCTGCTCTGTGGCCTCGGCGTATGCGCTCGGCGAGGATGACTGGCTTGGGCCAATGATCCGCAATCAGGGCTCCATGATCGTCAAGGGCTTCCGCCCGCGCGACACCATGATGCAGTACATGGCCAAGGGCGGCTCACCGACGCGCGGACGCGAGAGTGGATCGCACTATGGCGACGCGAAGAAGCTGAACGTGGTCGCTCCGATATCACATCTGGGGGATTCGATCAGTGTCTGCGCCGGGGTGGTGCTGGGCGCGCGCATCCAGGGTAAGAACATTGCCGCCTTGGCGTATATAGGAGACGGCGGCCAGTCCACCGGCCCCACCTACGAGGGCTTCAACTTCGCCGCAGTCCAGCGCCTGGGCGTGGTCCTGATGGTGGAGCACAATCTCTGGGCCTACTCGACACCGGTGGAGTTGCAATTCGCCTGCAAGGATCTCGCCGACCGCTCCCTTGGTTACGGTGTGCCAGGAGTCATCGTCGATGGCACCGATGCGAACCAGGTGTATGACGCGACCTATGAGGCCGTGCAGCGTGCCTATCGCGGCCAGGGCGCCTCACTGATCGAGGCCAAGCTGATGCGCATGAAGGGCCACGCCATGCACGACGCAGCGATATATGTTCCAGTCGAGGTGAAGGAGTACTGGAAGCGGCGCGACCCCATCCTCCGCATGGAGCAGTACCTCATCGAACGGGGTTGGCTGACGGCTGAGGAAGCGACCAGGATCAAAGCCGACGTCGATGCGCTCATGGAAGAGGAGCGCTCCTTCGCGGAGGCGTCCCCCATGCCCGATCCGGCTGAAGCAGGCACGGACGTTTACTTCGACAACGCGGTCCAGATCCCGCTCAAATATGGCGAGGTTCGCGTGCAAAACGCAAATGCGAGCGCCAAGCTGGCCGAGTCCAGCGCGACCACTCATTACAAGTAGAGGATTTGATAAGAATGGCAGCGGTTACGTATTTAGAGGCGATTCGCCAAGGGCTGTGGGAGGAAATGGAGCGCGATCCGAGCGTCTTCGTCATCGGCGAAGACGTTGGCGTCTATGGCGGCGCGTTCAAGGTGACCGAGGGTTTTCTGCAGCGCTTCGGGACGGAGCGCGTCGTTGACACGCCCATCTCCGAGATGGCGATCGCCAGTGCAGCCTACGGCGCCTCACTCACCGGCCTCCGCCCGGTCGGCGAATTCCAGTTCATGGATTTCATCAGCTCGGCACACTCGCAGATCGTGCAGATTCTGGCGAAGAGCAACTACCGCTGGGGCGCGCCCGCCCCGCTAGTGTTGCGCGGACCCTCCGGCGGCGGCGTGAGCGGCGGCCCTTTTCACTCCCAGAATCCCGAGATGTTCTACGTGCACACGCCCGGCCTGAAGGTTATCTGCCCGGCCACGGCTCGCGACGCCAAGGGCCTGATCAAGTCTGCCATTCGCGACAATAATCCAGTCCTCTTCTTCGAGCACAAGTACCTCTATCGCCGCGTGAAGGAAGAGCTGCCTACCGAGGACTACACCGTCGAGATCGGTAAGGCCCGCATCCACCGCCAGGGACGGCATGTCTCCGTGATCACCTACGCAGCGATGGTCTACGTGGCGGACGAAGCAGCCGACATCCTTGCCAAGGAAGGTATCGAGCTCGAGATCCTCGATCTCCGGACGCTGCTGCCCCTGGACAATGCAGCGATAGCGGCCACCGTCGAGAAGACAAACCGCGTGATCATCCTGCACGAGGACACCAAGACCGGCGGTATTGCCGGCGAGATCGCGGCAATCATCAATGAAGAGGCCTTCGACTCGCTCGACGCACCGATCGTCCGCATCGCCGCACTCGATGCGCCGGTGCCCTTCTCTCCCCCGCTCGAGAAGGCGTTCCTGCCGAAGGTGGAAGACGTGGTGCGCGAAGCCCGCCGGCTTGTTGCGTACTAACCAGTGGTTGGCCCCCAGCCGGCCTTATCATTTGACCTTGTGTTTGCGCTCGGCGTATGCCCGGTGCGTTGAGAGGGAAGGCGGAAGAGAACCATGCCGACAGACGTCGTAATGCCCCAGATGGGCGAGTCGATCTTCGAGGGGACGATCACCAAGTGGCTGAAGAAGCCAGGCGAGAAGGTACAGCGGGACGAACCGCTCTTCGAGATCTCGACCGACAAGGTGGACGCGGAAATCCCGGCGCCCGCCAGCGGCACGCTCTCTGAGATCAAAGTAGAAGCTGGCAACACAGTACAGATCAACACCGTTGTCGCCGTTATTGGCGACGCGGATGGTGCCTCTGCTAAGCCGGCCCCGGCAGCACCCGCCCCAAAGGCCGAAGCGCCCAAGCCCGAAGTGCCCAAGGCAGCCGCCCCCGCAGCACCAGCTCCCAAGCCCGCAGCGGCCGCGGCAGCACCCGTTGCCGCGGCGAGCGCAAGCGGCACCGATGTCGTGATGCCCCAGATGGGCGAATCCATCTTTGAAGGCACCATCACCAAGTGGCTCAAGAAGGTCGGCGACAGTGTCCAGCGCGACGAGCCGCTGTTCGAGATCTCTACCGACAAGGTGGATGCTGAGATCCCGGCGCCTGCCAGCGGCACGCTCTCTGATATCAGAGTGCCGGCCGGCACGACTGTGCAGATCAACACCGTTGTCGCGGTGATCGGTGGAAGCGCCGCCTCCGGTGCGCCCGCTGCGGCTCCGCCTGCTGCCTCAACTGCCGCTCCAATAACGACAGCGGCCAGCGCCGCTGCAGCGTCTGCGCCCACCTCCACACCCGCTTCCGCCACCCACGGAGAACGCCTCCGCTCCTCGCCGCTGGTGCGCAAAATCGCGAAGGAGAATCAGCTCGATCTCCGGCAGGTCGCCGGTACCGGCACCAGCGGACGCATCACGAAGACTGACGTCTTGCAATTTCTGGAGAAAGGCGGCGCAGCTAAGCCCGCAGCAGCGGCATCAGTTCCGGCGCCCTCTGCCGCCGCGGGGCTTGCTCCCGCCGCACCGAAGGCCGCTGCCCCGGTCGCACCCAGCGTTACGCCCGGCGAACTCGTGCCGATGAGCCGCATGCGCTCCATCATTGCGCAGCGCATGGTCGATTCCAAGCGGACCAGCGCCCATGTCCACACCGTCTTCAAGATCGACATGACGCGCATCGTGAAGCTGCGCGAGAAGGAGAAGTCGAAGTACGAGCAGCGGAATGGCGTGAAGCTCACCTACATGCCCT
>JAOAPJ010000272.1 GCA_025462805.1 Acidobacteriaceae bacterium | reverse complement strand
CCGATGTCGGAGGTGAAGTCCTGATCGATGTAGGCATCGTCGGCGAAGTTGACGACGAAGGCGGAATCGGCGGGATTGGAGGCCTTGACCAGGTGGAGGGCGGCATCCTTGACCGCGCCACGCTTGTCCCGCATGGAGCCGGAGTTATCGACGAGAATGCCCAACGAGACGGGTACATCGTGATGCTGGAAGGAGCTGATGGTCTGGGGAACGCCCTCCTCAAACACCCGGAAGTTTCCGCGATCCAGATCAGTGACCAGGTGGCCCGTGTCGTCGACCACCGTGCAGTTGAGCAGCACCTCATCGACATCGGCGCGCAAGACGAAGCCCTGGCCCTGCTTCTGGATGCCCTTGTCACCACCGGCGGGTCTGCCGATCTGGATGGCGGGCGGCTCGGGGACCTTGACCTCGACATCGGGGGAGAGGATGGGATCGGTATCGACGGAGAGGTTGGGCGCGGGCTGCGGGCGGGTGAGGTCCCGGCGGGGAGGCAGGCCGGGGGTCTGCGGCAGAGAGGCCGGCTGGGTCTTCGCCGCCGATTGAGTCTGGGCTGCCGATTGGGTCTGGGATGCCGGTGGAGTCTGGGCTGCCGATTGAGCCTGGGCTGCCGATTGAGCCTGGGCTGCCGGTTGAGTCTGAGCTGCCGGGGGAGCCTGGGAGGCTGGGGGCGTCTGGGCTGCCGGTTGCGTTTGGGCAGAGGAGGGCGAGCCGGTGGCCGAGCACAGGAGCAGGAGGGCCGGCAGCGAGCACCGGAGCAGACGGGATCGAACGAGAGGCGTTGCCAACATAAGCAAATCTGACTACCTATACGACCATGCCCGGCTGATCGCGGGCGGGTTCAATCTTCTTCAAAGGAGCGGGAGGAGAAACCTCGATTGCGGAAGAGGGTCGCCTCTCCTGCTGGTACAAGTCAATCACACCGACCGGGCGATCACCGCGCAGCCCGGCGGCTCTTATTTTCGCAGAGCTTAGGACTGTGATGCGATCTGCGGCATCGACAGCTCCAGCGAGAAGGGCTGCTGGTTCGGCGCGTTGGCGAAGACCCAAAGCCCGTGGAAGCCGTCCTTCCACTCAGGATGCATGACCAGGAGCTGTTTCATGAGGGCAACCGTCCTGGCCCTGGCCTTGACCGGGTCGCTGACGTCTTCGGCTTGATACTGCACGACCAGGTCGTACCCGCCGAAGGTGCTGTCGGTGTGAATGTTGGTGACGTAGATCAGGGAGCCGGCGACGTTGAGGGACATGGGCTGGGCACCGGGCAGTCCGGCGGGTGTGGCGGCAGTCTGCTCCTGGATCAGTTTGTCGAAGTTGTTGCTATCGACGAAGTCGGCAGGCAGCAGCAGGTAGATGGCGGTCTGGTAATAGAAGTAGGCGTTCCAGGGCTGGCCGGCCTTGTTGTAGCTGCGCGCCTTGTCCCAGTACCAGACACCGTCATGCCCATCGGCGACCAGAGGCCGGGGGAAGAGGCCGGCAAGCTGCCAGGTTCCGCTGTTCTGGGGGCCGGTGTTCTCGAGCAGGAAGGAGAGCCGCTCCGGATTTTTGACCCCGGTGGCTTCCACGATGGCGAAGGCAAAGTGGCCGGCGGGCAGGCGGGGAATATTGAAGATGACGTGGGGGCCGTTGGCCGCCTCGCCGCAGAAGAACTGCACGGTTTCGTCGCCCGGCTGGGCGTCGGCTGCCTGCAGATCGTACACGGAGGTCACGTTCAGGGTGGCGTCCTTGATACCGGGGGCGATCCCCTGAATGGTGGCGGCGATGCGATCGAAGTTGACGGCCACGGCGGGGAGTGTCTGGGAGCGGACCCCGGTTACGTCGGCGGCCTGCATCCTGGTCGCGAGCTGACGTGCCGTGCTGGCGATGGAGGTGCGCGTGGGCTCCTTCATCTCTGCCTGGGTGGTGCAGGAGACGGCGTGCAGCTGGGTTGCCGAGAGGAGGCAGGCTGCGGCTGCGCCGATGAGACGACTGCGAAGAGACCCCCGGCGCACAGTTGGGGGAGGGATAAACGAGTGCAATACGCTGCGTTCCATAAGGGCGGTAACTTAACTAGTTCATCACGAATCGCGGCGAGTGTCCAAGCACATCGGTAACCGGAGCGCACGCGGCGCTTCGGATGCCGCCAAGGCGTCTGCGTGAGCTGCGGATAGAACGAGTTGCATGGACGCGGCCGGCTGGTGCTCCTGTGCCGGGGAGGGAAGAGATCCGGCGGGCCAGCGGGTTGAGGCGGCGCTGGTCCGGGCCGGTCGAGGCGGCTTACGAATATGTAACTGCAGCGAATCGGGCCGTGGTCTGGCTGCCGGCGTCTCAAGCAGGTCTTGAGTAATCAGACGCGAGGCATCTCTCGCTAATAGTCGTTACATACAGGGGTAGTCAGGATGCTTAGTGCCCCTTGCTTCGTCAAGATGCCTTTGGTCGATGGGTCTGGCAAAAAAGTGGAATGCCGTTTCGGAACTTACGACGTTACAAAAGATATCGAACCGACCGGCATAGGCGCGCAGATGCCTAGCTGAAGCAGGTTCCTGATGTTCTTTGCCGGGCTTTGTTCCTCAGTGGTGCGGATGAGCAGTAGTGCGAAGCGGCTAGTTTCTTCCCGCTATCTCGACACCGTACATCGCCTGAGGACAGAGAATGCGCCCTTCCTTCCGTTCCATTGTCACCGTAATCTCGAGCAGTCTGCTGGCGCTGGTGTTGGCCGCGTGCGGAGCAGCCAGTCCTAGTGCGTCCGGATTGGCAAACGGCAGTACTGGCGGGGGAGCGACCGCTAGTGTAGCGATCACAGTAAGTGGTCCCGCGACGGTTGCGCTGGGTGCCCAGTCGCAATATTCGGCGACAGTGACAGGCAGCTCCGACGCGACGGTGAAGTGGAGTGTGAATGGTGTCTCGGGTGGCGATGCCACGGTGGGAGCCATCTCAGCTTCGGGCCTCTATGCGGCGCCGGCAAACACTCCGGGATCCGGAAGTGTCACCATCACTGCGGCGAGTGTTGCCGACCCTGCGACAGCACAGAGCCTGGTGGTAGGACTGACTACGCCGGCGCCCTCTGGTCCGCCAGTCATTACGGTAACTCTGAGCGGATCGACGAGCGTCACGCTGGGGACGAGCTCGCAGTATGCCGCGACAGTGACCGGTTCCACGAATACAGACGTTGCGTGGAGCGTGAACGGAGTTGCCGGCGGCAATGCGGCGGTCGGGACTATCTCGGCTGCCGGACTCTACAAGGCGCCGGTGAGCACCTCCGTGGCGAGCGTAGATATTGCGGCGACCTGGGCGGCCGATTCCTCGAAATCGCAGAGCCTTGCCGTGTCGCTGGTGTCTCCGGCCACGCCCCCCGGTCAAGCCGTGTCGGTAAGCCTCAGCGGGGCTGCCAGCGTGATGCTGGGTAACTCGTCGAAATATGTTGCGACGGTGACAGGAAGCACGAACAAAGGTGTGATCTGGAGTGTGAACGGAATGCAGGGCGGTGGGGCTGCGGTGGGCACGATCAGTACTTCCGGGCAGTACAAAGCGCCTGCGAAGGCGCCACAGCCTTCGACGGTGAAGATTACCGCGACCAGCGCTGCCGATACGTCCAAGGCACAGACGATGTCTGTGGTGTTGACCACGCCGCCGCCTGCGCCGAGCGGCCAGGGTGTGACGCTGAGCCTGAGTGGGCCGGGCAGCGTGACGCTTGGCAGCACGGGGCAATACACCGCGGTAGTGACGAACGCCACGAATACCAGTGTGACCTGGCGTGTGGATGGGGTATTGGGAGGAACCAGCAGCGAAGGAGATATATCGCAAGCGGGTCTGTATACGGCACCGGGGACGATGCCCTCACCGTCGACGGTGACGATCACGGCGACGAGTGTGGCCGATCCTTCTATCTCAAAGAGCCTGGTGACAACGCTGGCAGCGCCAGTGGCTCCGCCGCCGCCGCCATCGCGCATTCCCGCCAATGCAATCTCCTCGGGCGATCTGAACGCGTCCAGAGCATGGCAGTGGAATCATGATCCGGGGACGCCGGGTAGCTCGCAGGGGTCGACTGTATATCCGGTGCCGAACCTAAGTCCGGATAACTCGTCGCGGGAGTTCTATATGAACTACTCCGGGCATGGCGGAGAGATCTACCACGTCTCCTTTGCGCATGATACGAACGCGACTCATTTTGTGTACGACGCTTACGTCTATATCGAGGATCCATCGCAGTTACAGAACCTGGAGATGGATATGAACCAGGTGATGGCGGATGGACGCACGGTGATCTTTGGCTTCCAGTGCGCGAGCGGTTCGGGGACGTGGGAGTACACATTGGTCGCGAACGGGAGCACGCACTGGCATCCATCGAATGTTGCGTGCAAGGTGAAGAACTGGACGGGGAAGACGTGGCATCACATCCAGATCGCCTCGCACCGGGATGCATCGGGCAATGTGGGCTACGACTGGGTCAACCTGGATGAGACCTACAGCAACCTGCAGAATGCGACGGGCAATTCGGCCCAGAGTCTGGGATGGGCGATGGGCGATCTACTGATCAACCTGCAGTTCGATGGATCGAGCGCCTCAAGCGGCTCGATCACAGCGTATGCCGACAAGATAATTGTTTACCGCTGGTAGCCGACCGGTGATCCGTTCCACGAAGGGGAACGGGTGTATCGGAGGTTGAGCGATCTGCGGACGTGACGAGCAAGATGAGGCGGCGTGCCGCCTCATCTATTTTTTTGCCGATCAGAAGAAGCATGCAGCTCACGGCAAGGGCGATGGAGCATGCGCCCAGCTCTTCGCGACGGGCGCGCGATCCTTGCAGCGCGATGTTTTCTTGTTGCAGGACGAGCACCAAGTCAACAGCCAGAGAGTGCCCGCACAAGGGAGCCGCTTCGATGCTTGAGCGGGGAAGACGAGTTGATGGGAGACCACAGGCTGGAGGGATCAGTCACCTTCCTGCCTCGAGTTTCGTGCATGGAGCGATGGCGTCGGGCTAACTCGAAGAATTGATCATCATTAGTACTGCTGCATTCGCACTACGGTGCTCGTCTGCAAGCAGCAGATTCTAAAACGTCGGGTGGCTCGAACTTGGCAATAAATTGATCTGAAGCCGATTCGGCCGGGCTTTTCCCGCCGTCACTATTTACTTTTCACACAACTCCTCTCCGCAAAATCGCATACCATACACGTACCTCAGGCGAGAATGAGGCATAAGCCAATCAGCCGGAGAGGTATGTAGTTGCTACTGCCTGTCTGCTTCGATGTTGTTGTTCGCTTTGGTTCTGTAACTCGTCATGCCGAACCATCCTGCTTTGAATAACTAACGAGGTGGTGTCCCCGTCGATGACGTGAGGATCCACCGTTGCGCGTTCTTAGTGCGCCAGATGTGTGTTGGCTTTCTCTTGGGGGCTGGATGACCGCAGTTCGGTGTTGCCGCAGTATCTCTCTGTCTTCTCTCGTTGGGTTGCTGGTGCTGCCGCTGCTGATCGCGGGCTGCGGGGCGACGTCCAGCACGATCACTACGAAGACAGTGACCGCCATGTCTGTGGCGCCGGACAGTGCAAATATTGCGATCGGGAAGACGCAGCAATACACAGCGACAGCAAAATACGTGGATGGCACGACCGCAGACGTCACAGGCACGGCTACGTGGAAGACGGCAGATGCGGCGGTGGGCATTGTGAATGGATCCGGCCTGGGTACGGCCGTGACCGCCGGCTCGACGAATGTGACAGCAACGCTGAGCGGGATTAGCGGTAGCGCGACGCTGACGGTGCCGGCAGCGCCAAAGACTCTGACATCGATCGCGGTGACGCCGTCGTCGACGACGATCGCCATTGGGTCTACAGCGCAGTTCTCTGCGAGCGCAACTTATAGCGATGGATCGACTACGGACGTGACGGCGACAGCGACGTGGGCGAGCGCAACGCCGGGTGTGGCAACGATCAACGCCAGCGGGCTGGCTACGGCGATCTCTGCGGGTCCGGCGAGCTTAACAGCCAGCATGGCCGGCGTGACGGGCACGGCGACGCTGACGGTGGCGGCGCCGACTCCTCCTCCAGTTACACTGACCTCGATCGCAGTGACGCCTGCGACCGCGACCGTACAGTTGGGAGCGAAGCAGCAGTTTAGTGCGACGGCGACCTACAGCGATGGCAGCACAGCCAACGTATCGACAAATGCCACCTGGGCGAGCGCGACGCCGGCGGTAGCAACGGTGAGCGCTGCGGGGCTGGCGACCGGGTTGACCGCGGGCACGACGGCGGTGACGGCAACCGTGAGCGGCGTGACCGGGACCGCAACGCTGACCGTGGCAGCCAGGACGGTGACGGGTATTGCGGTGACACCGGCGACGGCAAGTGTGGGTGCCGGAGCGATGCAGCCATTCATTGCCATCGCCACCTATAGTGACCAGACGACGACGAATGTGACCGCGACTGCAACGTGGACGAGCGCCAACCCGGCGCTGGCTACGGTAAATGCGGCGGGGATGGCTACGGGCGTGGCGCCGGGATCGACGCAGGTGACTGCCGCAATCGGTAGCATCAGCGGATCGGCGACGCTGACCGTGAAGGCGGTGTCTTCGATCGCCATCACTCCCACCACGCCGAGCCTGGCGATAGGCGGAAGTGAGCAGTTGACCGCTACGGCGACGTTCAGCGATGCCACGACGGGGAATGTCACCTCGAGCGTGAAATGGTCCATGGCAGATCCCACTGTCGCCACCATATCGGCCAGTGGTCTGGCGGCGGGGGTCGCGTCCGGCGCGACGACGGTGACAGCGATGCTGGGCGGTACGACGGCGACGGTGTCGGTGGTGGTGACGACGCAGGCGGCGGGGGGCACAAGCATCCCGACCTGGCACGTGGATACAAACCGCAGCGGACTGAACGCGCAGGAGACGACGCTTGCGCCCTCCAACGTAACGCCACAGAGCTTCGGGAAGAAGTTTTCCTACCTGGTGGATGGGTATGCGTATGCAGAGCCTCTGTTGATCTCAAACGTAACCGTCAACGGAAGCGTGCACAACGTGCTCTATGTGGCGACGGAGGCGGACACCGTGTATGCCTTCGACGCGGACACCTACGGGACGGGGACGCCGCTGTGGAAGGTTTCTCTGCTGCAGGGAGACGAGACCCCGATCACAGACGCATCGATCCAGCCGTATGACGGCATCACGTCGACGCCTGTGATCGATGCGCAATCGAACACGATGTACGTGGTGTCCACGCATCACTCCAGCACCAAAGGGTCCAGCTTCCGCCTGAACGCGCTGGATATTACGACCGGAGCGCAGAAGTTCAACGGGCCGTTCACCATCCAGGCCTCGGTTCCTGCGACGAACTTAGACGCAGTGAACGGCGTGGAGCACCTGACCACCTCCTGCATCCAGCGGGCGGCCCTGCTGCTGGCGAACGGGAACGTCTACATCGGGTTCGGCAGCTGCCATAGCGGCTGGCTGCTTGCCTACGATGCCCATACGCTGACGCAGGTCGGCGTCTTCAACGCGAGTCCGAATCTGAACGGTGAGGGGAAGTATGCCAGCGCCGGCGGTGTCTGGATGGGTGGCGGCGGACCCGCGGCCGATGCTTCCGGAAACATCTACGTCACCACCGGCAACGGTCCGTGGGACGGCCAGAAGGCGTTTGGCGATTCGGTCATCCGCTTCAGCCCGACGCTCCAATTACTGGACTACTTCACGCCGCAGGACTACTTGTATATGAACTGCCAGGACTCGGACCTGGCGGCGGGCGGCCTGCTGCTGATCCCGGGTACCACACAGGCGCTGGCGGGTGGCAAGATGGGCAGACTCTACCTGGTGAATACAACCAACCTGGGCCATGAACAAGTCAACGATGCGGGAGTGACGCAGACGTTGTTCTTCGAGTCTGACCTGATCTCCCCTTATTCGAATACCTGCACGGATCCTACGGGTGGGGCGCAACATACGGCGACGGTGAACTCATACGAGATCTTCGGGACAGCGGCCTTCTTCAACGGCTCGGTGTACCTGGGGATCACGCCCACCTCCACGAGTGCGCCGGCTGGTGTGCGGCAGTTTGCGTATGCGAATGGTGTGCTGACGCCGGGCTCCTATACCAGCCCATCGGTGCAGCAGAACACTCGCGGCACCACTCCGTTCATTTCGGCGAACGGGACGAGCAACGGCATTCTATGGATGATCGATACGGGCCAGCCGCTGCAAACCGCGGGTGGCGCCACAACCGCGACGCTGCGCGCCTACGATGCGGTGAACCTAAGCAACCAGATATACAACAGCGGCACCAACAGCGCAGATGCGCCGGGATTTGGCATCAAGTTCTCCTCGCCCGTGGTGGCCAATGGCAAGGTGTATATCTCAACCGGACATGATCCTCTGTCCACACCGAATCCGCACGGTGAGATCGACGTGTACGGGCTGCGCTAGGTGTTTCGTCCAGGCAATGAACTACTTCGCCTGCTCAAGAAGGCAGGCGTGGCCGCAAGTTGCGGCGGATGCTGCATGACTCAAGACGAACAACGCTGCTGCAGCGAACGCCAAACTGGATCATTTTCAGTACAACATTGCTGCCATAAATCTTTCTCTCATCCGCGTTGCGACCGCTAGCACAGTGGAAACCGTGTGACGCACAATCCGCGGAATGGCGTGGAGGAGAGCGGTGACGCTGAATTTCGCGCGAGAACAGGCTGGCTGATAGAGTGAGTTGCACGCTATGCATCCGGACATTCGGCCACTGACGTCGCGCGTCCAGGGTGACGCCTGCGGAAATCAGGCGTTCAGGATGGTCCGGACAGT